>NZ_MUAV01000169.1:0-543 GCF_003265965.1 Rhodovulum viride
CACTCAAAGGATGAGCCCTATGACGACAAGACGATTCACCCCCGCCTGTCCGGCTGAGCTACGCCAGCGTGGCGTTCCGCTGTTTCGGGAGAACCGCGCTGATTATGCCAGTGACAGCGCGGCATACCGTGCAATCGCGCCCAAGCTTGGCTGTTCGCCCGACAGCCTTCGTGTCTGGTGTCAGCAGGCCGAGCGCGATGCCGGCCAGCGAGTTGGCCTGACGACTGCCGAGAAGGATCGGCTCAAGGAGCTGGAGCAGGAGGTTCGTCAGCTGCGCCAAGCCAATGAGATCCTGAAGAGGGCCAACGCGTATTTCGCGGCGGCGGAGATCGACCGCCCGTTTCGCAAGTGAACGCATTTCTCGAAGGCCAACGTGGCGTCTTTGGCGTCGGGCCGATCTGCCGGGGTCTGGGGATCGCACCTTCGACGTATTACGCCTTCAAGTCCGTGGAGCGTGATCCGGACTTGGCATCGGATCGCGCCAGGCAGGATCGGCTGGACATGGCCGCCATCAGGACGGCCTTCGATGACAGCCGGGGCCGG
>NZ_MUAV01000170.1:0-541 GCF_003265965.1 Rhodovulum viride
CAGGCGGTCGAAGTCCCGTGACATCAGCCTCTGGCCGAGCAGTTTCACGCAGTTCGTTTTCGTTTCGACCCTGCTCCGGCGGTGGGACCCGCTCCAATTCCGCCAGAGTGCCCGGCCGAGGTGCTTCGATGCTCGCAGGATCTCGTTTCGTGCGCGGGCTCCGGCGCTGTCCCGCTTCCATGGCCTGGCGTTGCGGCGCGGCGGAATGATTTCGGCCGCGCCGCGGTCGGCGATGGCGTCGTGGCAGGCGCGCGTGTCGTAGGCGCCGTCGGCAGTGACCGTGGCGATTTGCCGATCCAGGCCGATCTGCTTCAGGAGCTCAGGCAGCATCGGCGCGTCGCCTGCATTGCCGGAGGTGACCTCGACGGCCCGGATCTCCAGCGTTTCCTCGTCTATGCCGATGTGGATCTTGCGCCAGACACGGCGCTTCGAGGCGCCGTGTTTGCGTCTGTGCCACTCGCCTTCCACCTTGATGCCGGTGCTATCCACGAGCAGGTGCAGCGGCCCCTTGGATCCGCGATACGGGATGGTCACGTCCAGG
>NZ_MUAV01000171.1:0-536 GCF_003265965.1 Rhodovulum viride
GCGATCCCGAAGGACGGGCAGGTGTACCTCATCAGCTATTCCTTCCTGCCCTCGGGGCCGAAGGGCTTCATCGCGCGGGCGCAATCGGAAAAGCGGGAGTATGTGGCCTGGCGCGATCAGGGCTGGCTGGAGGTGCATGGCGGGGGCGTGATCGACGAGGACCGGGTGATCGAGCGGCTGGAATGGATCCGCGGCCGCTTCGATCTGCGCGAGCTGTCCTATGACCGCTGGGGCATGCGTTACGTGGCGCAGGAGCTGGTCAAGCGGCGGTTTCCGCTGGTCGAGCACGGGCAGGGCTATGCCTCGATGTCCTCGCCGATGAAGCGGTTCGAGCGGGCGGTGGCGCAGGGGCGGATCCGGCATGGCGGCAATCCGGTGCTGGCCTGGGCGGTGGGCAATGTCCATCGCGACGAGGATGCGGCCGAGAACATCAAGCCCAACAAGGCGCGCTCGAAGGGGCGGATCGATCCGGCGGTGGCCGCGATCATGGCGCTGGGACGCGCCGAGGCCGAGGCGGGCAAACGCAAGGCACGGGA
>NZ_MUAV01000172.1:0-530 GCF_003265965.1 Rhodovulum viride
CGATCACCACATAGGGGAAACCGCTTTCCGGCATGCCCTCGGGCAGCGCGGGCGGGGTGTCGTGGACCGGGCAGGACAGCGCGCCGTCGAGCGCCGCGAAGATGGCGGTCTGCGCCGCCGTCTCGAAGCTCATCTCAGCCCGCCAGATATTTCAGGCAGGCGGCGATGATCAGGACGCATTGTGCATAATTCAGAGCCAGGCGGATGCCGAGGCCGATCCGCCGCCCGAGGCGCCGTTCGGGGCTTTCCACCCGGCGCAGCACCGCGTCTCTTTGATTGAGGATCATCCGACCTTCTCCTGCAGTTTCGCCGCCAGCGTCTGTTCCGCCCTGGCGGTGGCCTCTTCGAAGCTCGGCACCAGCCAGGGCCGCGCTTCCATGCTTTCGGTGCCGAATTCGAGGTGATAGCCGTGGATCTCGTCCGACCCGACGCGGGACTGGCGGGGTTCGTGGATCGCCGTCACTGACTCTGCCAGCCGCCCGCTTTGCTGGTGCGGATAGGACCCGGCCGGTGCCGATCCGGCGGCGGTC
>NZ_MUAV01000173.1:0-516 GCF_003265965.1 Rhodovulum viride
TTCGCGGCGGCGGTAGAGGGCCGCCCGCCCGCCGCCGAAGGTGCCGACATTGCCGTTGGCAAGCCAGGCCAGGCGGAACCGCGTGGTCCGGCGCGCCGCCGCCCCGAGCGCGACGGTCGCGCTGAGCCCCACCGACCCGGTCTGGTCGTAGATATAGTCGGTGCTGGCAAGGCCGATGGGCCGCGGGCGCAGCGGGTCGGGGATCCGGATCCGGCCGCCGATGGGCACCCGGGGCGCAAGCGCCGAGGTCAGGTCGAAGCCGTTGGTCCAGACCCCCGGCTCGGGCACCCAGAACTGGCCGCGCAGGGTGCCGCCGTTCAGCGGCAGGAGCCCGTCGAGCCGGATCATGTAGTCGTAGCCCGCCTCGAAGGTCGGCGTCTCGACCAGCTGGGTCAGGCCATTGACGTCGAAGTCGTAGAAGACCCCGGTCGCGCTGTCGCCCGGGGCGGTCCTGTCGTAGGGCTGCCAGCCCGCGGGGGGCGCGAAGGCCGCGACGGCCGCCTTCAGCAGCGGGCC
>NZ_MUAV01000174.1:0-515 GCF_003265965.1 Rhodovulum viride
TGGCGCGGATCGGCGTCATCGGGACCGGCCGGGCGCTGGCAATGCCGCGCCGGGGCTATGCCGATCTCGGGATGATCGATCTCGGCCGCAGCGCGACACTGACCAGCCATGTCAGCGAGGGCGGCCAGTTGATGGGCCGGTTCCTCCAGCGTTCGGGGCTGTCGGGGTCCTTCGCCTGGCAGAACCTGTCCGAGGACTGGTACCGCGCCACCTTCGACCCCTTCGCCCGGGCCGCGCGGACCGAGCCCTTCTGGATCGCGGCCCGGCCCGAGGGCTATCCGACCGACTGCGCCTATGCCTGGGTCGATGACGTGATCGCGCCGTCCCGCCAGGGCAGGCGGAACTTCGTCAGCGTCGGCTTCACCGCGACGGGACATGCTGATGCCGCCGCGTGAACCGATCCGGATCGTCGAGCTCTGGCAGCCGCGCTGCGCCGAACGCTTCGGGGTCGCGCCCTGCGCGGCCAGCCTCGCCGATGGCCCGCGCTGCTACAATTGCTGGGGCACCTGCCTCGA
>NZ_MUAV01000175.1:0-496 GCF_003265965.1 Rhodovulum viride
ATCAACATACGGGGGCCAACCCCGACAGGAGCCACAAGATGCAGGAGCGCGCGATGATGCTGGACAGGCAGATGCAGAGGCAGGGGCAGCGGAACGGCCCGACCCGGCGCGCGATGCCGGTGCGCGCCGCTCTCGAATGGGCCTTCGGCACCGAATGCGCGCGGTTCGACCATGACGAAATCGGCGCGGTCGGCGGCACCGGCTGGCGGTCCTACGGCATGGAGTATGTCGCGATCCAGCAGGAACAGCTGGGCGCCCGCGTCGATACCAGCCCGGGCCGGTCCTGGCCGCATGACGATGCCGAGCTGATCGCGACCGTGGTCCGGAACGTCCTGCCCTGGTACGCCGCCACGCAGGTGGCCGATCTGGCCCGGGCGGGCAGGACCCCTGACTGGATGCCGGACGCCCGCCCGCGCTGCGTGCCGGTCAAATGGCGGGAAACCTCGCATGGGCCGCGCGCTGCGCAGGCCGATGGCGATACGTGGCGGTATCGGGC
>NZ_MUAV01000176.1:0-496 GCF_003265965.1 Rhodovulum viride
TCGACCTTCACCCCTTGCACATTCTCGGCCCCGGCCTGGACATTGGCGGCGAGGTTCGGGCCGAGGGGCAGGGGCAGGCCGCCGCAGCCCGCCAGCAGCAGAGCGGCGAGGATCAGTCGAGGCCGGACAGGCATAGCGCGCGTTCCGCGGTGCGGCGGTTGACGAGGCCGGGCACGGTCTGGCCGCCCGCCTTCACCCACAGCATGAGGGCATCGCAGGCGCCGGGCAGATCGCCAGCGAGGGCCCGGCGGGACATGCTCGACCGGCAGAAGGCGCCGGAGCCGATATTGTAGGCGGCCGAGACGAAGGCCGCGCGGGTCTCGATGGGCAGCTCGGGCGGCAGACAGGGGCGGATCTCGGCCTCGAACTGCGCGGCGCGGCGGGCGAGCTGGGACCGGCAGGCCTCCGGCGTCGCGGTCTGGCCGGGCCCGACGCCCAGGGTCTCGCCGTAGCAGATCGTCCAGACGCCGACGATGTCGCGATAGGAGGCGGTGCG
>NZ_MUAV01000177.1:0-496 GCF_003265965.1 Rhodovulum viride
CCGAGCCCTTGGCCAGATCCTTGAAGAAGGTCTTGAAGCTGTCGCCGGTCTCCTTCGCGGTGTCGGCCAGATCCTTCGTCGTCGTCTTCAGCTTGTCGATCCCGGCGCCGTCATCGGCCGCCTCGCCGATCCGCGCGAGGCTGGTCGCGGTATTGCCCGCCTCGTCCGAGACCCCGGCCAGCGTCTCTTTCAGCGCGGCCATCGAGGCCAGCGGCGTGCGGATCATCGCATCGGCCACGCCATTGGCCTCACGCTTCAGCCGTTTGGCCTCGTCGCCCGCTGCCGCTGCGGCCTCTTTCGCCGCCGCCAGCCCCTCGGCCGCGCCCTCGGCCGCCTCCTTCAGCGCCGCCGCCCCGGGCAGGATGTCCGGCAGATCGGCAAAGCGCGCCAGGAACCCCGACCACTTCTCCTGCAGATAGACCATGACCTCGCCCCAGATCGCCTTCATCCGGGCGCCGAGCTCCTCCATCCGGAGCCGCATCAGCTCCGGCCCCAT
>NZ_MUAV01000178.1:0-495 GCF_003265965.1 Rhodovulum viride
GATCGCCCGGCCCAGCACCCCGCGCCAGCCGTCGAGATGGGCCGTCGCGGCCAGCACCAGCCCCTCGATCATCGCGTCCTGGTCGGCATGATCGATCCGCAGATGCGCCCTGGCGTCTTCCAGCGAGACCACCGGCCGCGCGGGCGGCGTCACCAGAACCGGGATCGCCGTCATGCGTCGCCCGCCTTCCGGGCGCGGTGCGGTTTGGGGGCGGGCGGGGGTTCGGGCGCGCCCAGCACGCCAGCGGCGATCAGATGGGCCACCTCGACCTCGGCAGCCTCGCGGATCTCTCCTTCCAGATACATGCGCTCGCCAAGATGCTGGCGCAGGACCGTGTATGTCGGCATGTCGTCCTCCTATCGGCTCAGGAAAGAGGGCGGTTCGCCCGCCCTCTCGGAGAGCCGATCAGCCTTCGCGGCCGAAATCGCCGTAGATGAAGGCGCCCGGGCGATAGGTGGCCAGGGCGAGGCGTTTCTCGGCGAGGATCGTCACCAG
>NZ_MUAV01000017.1:0-91478 GCF_003265965.1 Rhodovulum viride
CGTCGAGTTCGACGGCGTACCAGCCATGGCCCGCCTCTGCCCAGAAATCCCGGAAAGCGCCGGGGTGTTCGACATCGAGATGTTGAAAGACGAGGACGTTCATCGGCGCTCCTGAGGTTGGAGGTTGGCGGTCGACGGGTCGGGCAGCAGAGCCCGCCATTCTTGGGGGTCGCGCCTCTTCGGTGGCCGGACCATATGGAGAAACCGCGGCACATCACCTGCCCGAAAGGCGTTATGTAGCAGGTGTATATGCCGCCATGCACCTCGGGCAAGGGCTCCGGATGTGCAACCGGCGGATTGCGGTCCCTGGCCCCGCGTCCGGCGGCGCCCTGTTTCCCGCTTGGTTCGATCGGCGCGCACCCGGATCTGCGGCGACGAAAGTTGCCAAGCGGATCTCGACCTTCGCGAGTCGTCAGGCGGCCCTTCGAACAAGCGTTGAACGGCAGTTGTCGGCAGAGTCTTCTCAAAGAAAAACAGGCGCCGTCGCGGTCGACGGCCGTTCCCGGCCCATCGATGACAATGGCCGGATCGGCCACCCGCCGCGCGAGGATACAGTCGACCATCCGCCCCGCCCCCACATTGCCCCGGCTGCGCTGGTGTCCGACCGGCCCGCCGCGCGACAGGGTGCATTCCGGTCCGCGAGGGGTCGAAGACAAGGCAGGTGGCCAGCGGAGACCCCCACGAAGAAGTCCCGGCGCAACGATCGGGCGTTCTGCGGACGGGGTCCTGCCCTGCGTTCATGGGTGCCTGCCCGACGCGGATTTCCCCGGGAAATGCGTCGCCGCAAACCGGGCCTTACGATCTTGCTGCCCCTCATCTTCCGTCCGGAGTCAGGGCGCGACTTGCGGCCGGGAGAGCCGTCTGCCGGGCCTTCCATGCACGGGTTGGGAGGTTTTCGCATTATCACTGCCTGTCGCAGGATCAGGCAAGAATACTGCGGCAATGGTCTATCTGCATCAAGCTTTCATGGACTATCCAGCATGCAACGGCGACGCACATGCTCGCGCGCCGACCTCGAAAGGATACCGGATGGAACTCACGCAGGACTGGGACAAGACCTTCCCGAAAAGCGACAAGGTCGACCACCGCAAGGTCACCTTCTCCAACCGCTACGGCATCGAACTGGCCGGCGACCTCTACACCCCGAAGGGCGGTGGTCCCTTTGCCGCAATTGCGGTCAGCGGGCCCTTCGGTGCGGTGAAAGAGCAATCCTCCGGCCTGCACGCGCAGACCTTGGCCGAACGCGGCTTCGTCACCCTAGCCTTCGACGCCTCCTATACCGGCGAAAGCGGCGGTGAGCCCCGCAACCTGGCCTCGCCCGAGATCAACACCGAGGATTTCAGCGCCGCCGTCGACTTCCTGGGCCTGCTGCCCGGCGTCGACCGCGAACGCATTGGCATCCTGGGCATCTGCGGCTTCGGCGGCATGGGCCTGAACGCGGCCGCCGCCGACAAGCGGATCAAGGCCGTCGCCGCCACCACCATGTACGACATCAGCCGGATGATGGCGAAGGGCTACTTCGACAGCACCACGCCCGAGCAGCGGGCCGAGGCGCTGGACGGCCTGAGCCGTCAACGCTGGGCCGACGCCGAGGCCGGCGCCCCGGCCTATGGCCCCAACGGCCTGGAACTGAAGGGCGGCGAGCCGCAGTTCGTCGTGGAATACGCGGCCTATTACAAGGACGAGAAGCGCGGCTTCCACCCGCGATCCGTCAATTCCAATGCCTCCTGGACACTGACCACGCCGCTGTCCTTCATGAACATGCCGCTGCTGACCTATATCGACGAGATCGCGCCGCGCCCGATCCTGCTGGTCCACGGTTCCGCGGCGCATTCGCTCTACTTCAGTAAAACCGCCTATGAAAACGCGGCGGAACCGAAGGAACTGTTCATCGTGGAGGGCGCCACCCATACCGATCTCTACGACCAGATGGACAAGATCCCCTTCGACAAGTTCGTCAGCTTCTTTTCAGAAACCCTGTGACGAACCGGCGGAGCCGCCTTCGGGTGGCTCCGCGATTCCATTTGGACATCGCGCAAATGAGCGAACACGAAAGCCGACACGGACAGACGCCGCACGCGAAACTCGCCGGGATGATCCGGGGCTGGTCCGGCCCTGCCGAGGATGTCTCGACACCAATCGACGGGCTGAGCTTCTTTCAGCGCACCCGGCCGACCGAGCCCGATCTCTGTCTGGTCGAGCCTGCGCTGCTGGTCGTGGCCCAGGGGGCAAAGCAGATGTTCGTCGGCGGTGCGCCGCATCGCTACGACCCTTCGGGCTTTCTCATCACCTCGCTGGAAATTCCCGGACAGACGCAGATCATCGAGGCCAGCCCGGACACCCCCTGCCTGGGCCTCGTCCTGAAGCTCGACCAGCGGATTCTGGCCGGGATGGTGGCCCGCGACGTGACGCCGCCGCGCCGGCAGAGAGACCGCAGCAGCGTTGCCGTGGGAACCATGACGCCAGAGCTGATTGCCCCGCTCGAAAGACTGGTCGCGCTGCTTGACGAACCCGATGCACTCCCGTTCCTTGCCCCGCTGATCCTGCAGGAGATCCATTATCGTCTTCTGGTCAGCGATCAGGGCGCGCGCCTGTGGTCCTTCGTGGCCGCAGGCACCCCGAACCAGCGGATCCTGGCGCTGCTCAACTGGATGAAGCTGAACTATGCCAAGCCGCTTCGCGTGGAGGATCTGGCAGAGCGCGCGCAGATGAGCGCCTCGACCTTCCACCAGCATTTCCGCGAACTCACGACCATGAGCCCGCTGAAATACCAGAAGTGGCTCCGCCTCAACGAGGCGCGGCAGTTGATGCTCAACGATCACCTCGATGCGGCCAGCGCTTCCTATCGCGTGGGCTACGAAAGTCCGTCGCAATTCAGCCGGGAATACGCCCGCCTCTTCGGCAATCCCCCCAAGCGGGATATACAGAAGCTGCGCCTCGATGTTGCAGACTAGGCGTTCGGTCCCGGCATCTGGTGGAGTGGGTTGGCGACGACTCTGTCCGGCTCCGAAGTGCAGACTTTGCAGGCATCGTGGGTCATGAGACCGCTTTGGGCTTTGAGCCCGCGCGCGACCTTATCGGCGGCCATGTATCGACCCGGCGGAATCTGGTCGGTCAAGCCGCCGATCTGAATGCCTCGACAGGCGCAGGCAAGGCAGGCGCCTGATGAGGGCGGCGGTTCGGCCTGTCCCTTTCGACATCCGGTATCCTCGGCCGCGATCTGCTTCGCAGCACGCCTCTGGCCGGCAGCTGCTGTCCTGAACCGCCCCGTATTTGTCGGTGAGCAAGAAGCTCGAAGGATACCCGTGATGAGCAGGAAATCTTTCAGCCCATCCTGCCCGGCCAAGCTGCGTGAGCGCGGCGTCCGGCTTTTCAGGGAACGCCGTGGCGAACACGCCGGCGATAACGCGGCCTATCGGGCGATTGCGCCGAAGCTCGGCTGGTCTTCGGACAGCCTGCGTGTCTGGTGCCAGCGCACCGAACGCGATGCCGGGGCCCGGCCTGACCAGCGCAGAGCGGGACCGGAGCGCGCCGTTGGAGCGCCATTGGTCCGAGAGACGATAGTGAACGACCTAGAGCGCGAGGTCCGGGAGTTGCGGACAGCCAACGAGAGTCTGACTGAGGAGGATCAGGAAAACGTCCGGGGGACGTTCTCCCCGACGAAGGCGAGCGCGTATATCGCCCAGGCGGACCTGGATAGCCGCGACGGGTGAGGAGCTCCCGGTCGCGCTGGCACTGACAAGTGCCGATGCCCCGCAACGGGTGCGGGGGCCAGCCGCAGCGGCGTTATCTTGGGCGCTGTCTCGGGACGTATGGGGAACGAACGGCACCGATTTTGCACATGCAATCGGCGCCCGTTCACGCATCGTTCCGTTGCACGCCGCAAGAATATGCATGGCGGACCCTTTTGATACTTGCGGTTTTTTCCGGGGAAGCGTATTTGCGGCGGCGGGACACCCCTCCCCAACGAGGGGCGTATATCTGGAAGGATACCAGCGATGGTTACCGCTACCCCGGCAGCGCGCCCGGTCAATCCGCGTTTCTCGTCCGGCCCCTGCGCCAAACTCCCCAACTTCTCTGTCGATATGCTTGCGGACGCCGCCTTGGGCCGGTCGCACCGTGCCGCCATCGGCAAGGCCAAGCTGAAGGCCGCGATCGACATGACGCGCGAGATCCTCGGCGTGCCTGCCGACTATCGTATCGGCATCGTGCCCGCCTCGGATACCGGCGCCGTCGAGATGGCGATGTGGTCGATGCTGGGCGCCCGCGGCGTCGAGATGCTGGCCTGGGAAAGCTTCGGCGCGGGCTGGGTCACCGATGTCGTCAAGCAGCTGAAGCTCGACGCCACCGTGCGCGAGGCCCCCTATGGCGAGATCGTCGATTTCGCCGAGGTCGATTTCGACAAGGACGTGGTCTTCACCTGGAACGGCACCACCTCGGGCGTGCGCGTGGCGAATGGCGACGCGATCCCGGCGGACCGTGCGGGCCTGACGATCTGCGACGCGACCTCGGCCGCCTTCGCGATGGATCTGCCCTGGGACAAGCTCGATGTCGTGACCTTCTCCTGGCAGAAGGTGATGGGCGGCGAGGGCGCGCACGGGATGCTGATCCTGAGCCCGCGCGCGGTCGAACGGCTGGAAAGCTACAAGCCCGCCTGGCCGCTGCCGAAGATCTTCCGCCTGACCAAGGGCGGCAAGCTGATCGAGGGCATCTTTGTCGGCGAGACCATCAACACGCCGTCGATGATGGCGGTCGAGGACTATCTGGTGGCGCTCGACTGGGCGAAATCTATCGGCGGCCTGCCGAAGCTGATGGAGCGCTCGACCGCGAACTTCAGGGCGGTGCAGGACTTCGTCGATGCGAAACCCTGGATCGAGAACCTGGCGGCGGACCCCGCGACCCGGTCGAACACCAGCGTCTGCCTGAAATTCACCGACGCGCGGATCAAGGACGGTGCGGCCTTCGCCAAGGCCATCGTCAAGCGGCTGGAAAAGGAAGGCGTGGCCTTCGATATCGGGTCCTATCGCGATGCGCCCGCGGGTCTGCGGATCTGGTGCGGCGCCACCGTCGAGGCCGCCGATGTCGCGGCGCTGATGCCCTGGATCGAATGGGCCTTCGAGGCCGAGATCGAGGCGCAGACGACCGCCGCCTGACGCGAATTTTCTGCGAAAATTCGTGGCCGGGCGATGCCCGTCCGGCCCATGTCCCCCATTCCATGAGGAGTGCCCGAGATGGCCCCCAAGGTTCTCGTTTCCGACAAGCTTTCCGAAACCGCCGTGCAGATCTTCCGCGACCGCGGCATTGACGTCGACTTCCTGCCCGACCTCGGCAAGGACAAGGACAAGCTGCTCGAGGTGATCGGCCAGTATGACGGCCTGGCGATCCGCTCGGCCACCAAGGTGACCGAAAAGATCCTGGAGGCTGCCACCAACCTCAAGGTCGTCGGCCGTGCCGGCATCGGCGTCGACAACGTCGACATCCCGGCCGCGTCCAAGAAGGGCGTGATCGTGATGAACACCCCCTTCGGCAACTCGATCACCACCGCCGAACATGCCATTGCGATGATGATGGCCGCCGCCCGGCAGATCCCCGAGGCCAACGCCTCGACCCATGCCGGCAAATGGGAGAAATCCCGCTTCATGGGGGTCGAGCTGACCGCCAAGACCCTTGGCCTGATCGGCTGCGGCAATATCGGGTCCATCGTCGCCGACCGTGCCATCGGCCTGAAGATGAAGGTTCTGGCCTACGACCCCTTCCTGTCGCAGGAACGTGCCGACAAGCTGGGCGTGACCAAGGTCGAGCTGGACGAGTTGCTGCCCAAGGCCGACTTCATCACGCTCCACGTGCCGATGACCGAGAAGACCGCCAACATCCTCTCGAAGGACGCGCTGGCCAAGACCAAGAAAGGCGTGCGCATCGTCAACTGCGCCCGCGGCGGTCTGGTCGACGAGGAGGCCCTGGCCGAGCTGCTGAAATCGGGTCATGTCGCGGCCGCGGCGTTCGACGTCTTCGCGGTCGAGCCCGCCAAGGAGAACATCCTGTTCAACCTGCCCAACGTCGTCTGCACGCCGCACCTGGGCGCGTCGACCACCGAGGCGCAGGAAAACGTGGCCCTTCAGGTCGCCGAGCAGATGTCGGACTACCTGATGACCGGCGCCGTCACCAACGCCATCAACATGCCCTCGATCACCGCCGAAGAGGCGAAGGTCATGGGACCCTGGATCAAGCTGGCCGGGCATGTCGGGTCCTTCATCGGGCAGATGACCGACGAGCCGATCAAGGCGATCAACATCCTTTATGACGGCGTCGCCTCGGATATGAACACCGCCGCCCTGAACGCCTCGGCCATCGCGGGCGTCCTGAAAGAAGTGATCGCCGAGGTGAACATGGTCTCGGCCCCGGTGATCGCCAAGGAACGCGGCATCGCGATCTCGACCACCACCCAGGGCAAGTCGGGCATCTTCGACGGTTACATCAAGATGACTGTCGTCACCGACAAGCGCGAACGCTCGATCGCGGGCACCGTCTTCTCGGACGGCAAGCCGCGCTTCATCCAGATCAAGGGCATCAACATCGATGCCGAGATCGGCGAGCACATGCTGTACACCACCAACCGGGACGTGCCCGGCATCATCGGCGCGCTCGGCGCGGCGATGGGCGCGCATGGGGTCAACATCGCGAACTTCACCCTTGGGCGGACAAAGGCCGGTGAGGATGCGATCGCGCTGATGTATCTGGACCAGCCGATGCCCGCGCATGTAGTGGAAGAACTCGAGAAGACCGGGCTCTTCCAGCAGGTTCGCCCGCTGGAATTCGAGATCGCCTGAGATCGCGCCGGCCGGGCCGGATCGGTTTGAACGACAGGGAGGGCCTGCCGCGTGTCTGACGGCAGGCCCTTCGCTTTTTGAGGTCGAGAAAATGCTGAGAACCTATGCCATTGGCGATATCCACGGACAGCGCGCCCTGCTGGAAGCGGCGCATGCCCGCATTGCCGAGGATCGCGCGCAGGTGGGCGATGACGATGCGCCGGTCGTCCATGTGGGCGACTATGTCGACCGTGGCCCCGACAGCCGCGGGGTCATCGAGTTTCTGCTGGACGGGCTCCGGCGCGGCGCTCCCTGGATCTGCCTGATGGGCAATCACGACCGCTGGATGCAGCATTTCCTGCTGCCGACCTGCGAACAGGAGCCGACGAACCCCGCCATGCACTGGCTCGAGGACGGCGTGGGCGGCCGGGCGACGCTGGCCTCTTACGGCGTCGATGCGGGCACGCACCGGATGATGCTGGACATTCACGCCGATGCCCGGGCGCAGATCCCGGCGGACCACATGTCCTTCCTCGACACCCTGCGGCCCTTCTACCGGCGCGGCGCGGCCTTCTTCTGCCATGCGGGCATCCGGCCGGGCATTCCGCTGGACGCGCAGGACGTGACCGACCTGTTCTGGATCCGCAGCGAGTTTCACCGCGACACCCGCGACCACGGCGCCCTGATCGTGCATGGCCACACCCAGGTCGAGGCGGTCAAGAACTGCGGCAACCGGGTCAATCTGGACACCGGGGCGGGCTATGGCCGCGTCCTGTCGGCGGTCGTGATCGAGGGTCAGGATGTGTTCCTGCTGAGCCCGGAGGGCCGCGTGCGGATCGACCCGCTCGACTGCCGCGAGGCCATCTGACCGGGCCGGGGCCGCTTTCGTCCGGCCGCCGCCCGGGGTAGAACCGCCGCCATGACCGAAATCGACCCTTCCAGCCTGCACGATCCGGGCGGCAAGACCCGCTGGGCGCTGCCGCCGGGCATGCGCGGCAGTGCCGTCTTTTCGCCCTGCGGACGCTACCGGACCCGGCTCGAACGCGACTGGACGCCCGAAGGCCAGCCCGCCCGGACCATCCTCTTCTGCGGCATGAACCCCTCGACCGCCGATGCGCTGGTGCAGGACAATACCTGCGCCAAGGAGACAAGGCGCGCCGCGGTGCTGGGCTTTACCCGCTATCTCAAGGGCAATGTGCTGGATTATCGGGTGACCAACCCCAAGGACTTGCCGAAGGATCCGGGCCTTGCCTGCAGCCCCGAGAACCTGCCCGCGATCCTTGCCATGGCCGCCGAAGCCGAGGTCGTGGTGATGGCCTATGGCCGGCTTCATCCGCGCTATGCCGGGGTGGTGGACGGCATCGTCGCCGCGCTGCGGGACAGCGGCCGGCCGCTATTCTGTTTCGGCAAGAACCAGGACGGGTCGGCCAAGCACCCGCTTTACCTTCGCAACGACGCGCCGCTTTTGCCGTTCTGAGACCTAGCGCGCCAGCGACAGCACCTGACCGAAGGGCGCGCCGCCGGGCGGCACCTCGCCCGGCACCGCCCAGATCACCGGCAGGCCGCGCGGCGGCGGCGGGCCGAACGGTCCCAGAAGGTCGGTCAGGATCACCACCGCCGAAGGGCCCAGCGCCAGGGCCTCTTCCATCACCGCGATGAAGGACGTCCCGCCCTCGCGCGAGAAGAGCACATCCGCGATGCGGCCCTCCCAGATGCCGCCGCCCATCACCTGATGGCCCTGCACCTTCGTGTCGAAGACCAGAACATGTGTCTCGGCCCCGGTGCGCTTGGAAATCCCCGCCACCTCGGCTGCGAACTTGGCCAGCAGGGTCGGTTCGACCGACCCGGAACTGTCGATGCCCACGACGATCCGGGGGATTTCGAGATCGCGGGTCCAAGCATATTCGAAGGCAGGAGAGGGCTCGCCCCGCGCCCGCGCGTCGCTGTCGCGCGCGATCCAGCGCCGGGCCGGGCGGGTGTTGCGGGGCTGGGGCTGCACCGTCACCGCCCGGGTCACCAAGGCGCGCAGATGCTGTTCCCAGGGGGTGTGAACCTCGGGCAGGTCGGCCAGCCGGTGGCCGAGCATGCCGATGCCGTGCCCGGCGATCCGCCCGGCCTCCATCGCACGGGCCACGCGCTGGCGCCACTCGGCATCGGCCTCGCTGCCCGCGCCCTGATCGCTGTCGGTGCCGCCAGTGTCGATATCGGGGGCAAAGCCCTGCTGGCGGCCATAGTCGCGCGCGGCCTCGGCGACAGCGCCCCCGGGCCGTGGCCGCGCCTCGCCGGTGCTGCCCTGCCCCTGGCCCTCGCCCGCCGCGCCGCCCGCGCGCATCCCGCGGTCGCCGGGCTTGCCGCCTTGGGGCGCGTCGTCCTGCAAAAGCCGCAGATAAAGCCGTTCGGCATCGTAGCGGGTCACCGCCTCGTCGGCGCCCAGCTCTTCGCGGGCGGCGGTCTTCAGAAGCCCGGTCAGCCGCACGACGGGCCGGGGCAGGATGAAGCCCGACAGCATCAGCGTCTCGTTCACGATGGCATCGGTCGCGAGGTTGAAGAGGTCCTCGTCGAAGCGGTCGCCGAAGCGCAGGTACATCGCCCGCGTCCGGGGCGCGTGGCGAAAGGCGACATGCAGGATGTGATGGGCCGCGACGCCGATCTGTTCAGGCAGGCTCAGGGCCTCGAAGGCGGGCCCGTAGCGGATCGCCGCGCCATCGGTCCAGGCCGGACCCTCGCGTGCATCGCTGTCGGCATGGGTGCACCACAGCGCCAGCGCCGCAAAGGCCGGGTCCTCTTCGGCCAGCTTCTGCAAGGCCCGGGTGGCCCGGGCCGAATGCCGCGACGGGATCACCTTATAGCCCCGCCGCCTTGCGCTCGGCCGCGTAGCTTCGATAGGCCTCGTGGCCGAGGAACCGTTCGCCCAGCCCGAGGTCGAGCCCCTTGCGGATCAGGCCCTCGAATCCGTAGGTGCAGAGCTCGCCCAGCGGCATCTGCTGAAACGCCTCTTCAGGGCGGTGGCGCGCCAGCTGCCGGATCTCGGCCATGCAGTCGATCACCGCATCGGCGTTGCGCGCGTCGAGAACCCCGATCAGCCCGTAGATCAGCGCGTTCAACCCGTGCATCGAGGCCGGATAAAGACCGATCCGGTCCTTCCGCGAGGCTTCGAGCATCTCCTGCACCTGGACCGTCGCGGCGATGTCGTCGGCGATCAGCGCGAATTCGGCGGCCACCGCGTCGCCCACCGTGCCCGCGATCAGCACGTTTCTGAGACGCCGCTCGGTCACCGCGCCCATGATCTGGCTGACCCGCTCCCAGCTGCGCGGCGTGGTCGCGATCAGCTGGCCCTCGGCCACGGCGCGCTCGGTCGTGTCCAGCAGGTCGGGGCGGGTCTTGATGAAGGCGACGACGGTCGCGTGAAGCCCCTTCGGCACCGCGTAATTGTCCAGCCAGTCGGTCGCCGCGGCCTGCACATGCAGGTGGATCAGCCGGTCCGACAGCGCGGTGTTCATCTGATAGGCAATGGCCCCGTCCTCGACGGTATTGCCCGCCGCCACGATGAAGACATTGCCGGGCAGCCGGTGCCGCCCCACCCGGCGTTCCTGCAACAGCCCGTAGACCGTCGGTTGCAGCATCGGCGAGGCGGCGGTGAGTTCGTCGAGAAACAGGATCGAGGGCTGCGCGGGGTCGTCGGGCAGGTCCTCGGGCCGGTACCATTTGGTCTTCTGCGCCTCGTGGTCGTAATAGGGCAGCCCGCGCAGGTCCTGCGGCTCGATGGTGGTCAGCCGAAGGTCGAAAAGCCGCGCGCCGATCTCGGCGGCCAGTTGCTCGATCACCTGGGTCTTGCCCACGCCGGGCCGCCCGTGAAGCATGTAGGAGGCCGTCATCTGCCCGGCCTGTTGTGCCTGCCATCCGGCGCGCAGAACCTCCAGCGCCTCGCCGGCCGATACGATCATCGCATTGACGCTCATTCGATCTCCTGTCTGCTTCCCTTGTCGGGCAAGGGCTTCCCTTGACCTAGGGCAGAGCGCGGCCGGATCACGCCCCCGGGGCTCACGCGGATGTGCACATTGCCGGTCCGGCCTTTGTGCCTATGTCACATCCCGGCGGGGGAGGGATCGCTATGCGATCCGGAAGAGATTTGCAAAGGACTGCCCGCATGCCCGATTCCAAGTTCGATTCCCGTCCGCTTCCCGTGCCCGCGGGGCGGTTGACCCGGCTGGCGCGGTTTGGCGGGCTTGCCTCGAACCTTGCCGGGGCGGCGGCGCTGAACGGCATGCAGCAGCTGGCCCAGGGGCACCGGCCGAAGGCGCGCGACCTGTTCCTGACGCCCTCGAACATGAAGAAGGTCGCCGACCAGCTTGCCCATATGCGCGGGGCGGCGATGAAGGTGGGCCAGCTCGTGTCGATGGATGCGGGCGACATGCTGCCGCCCGAGCTGGCCGAGATCATGGCGCGGCTGAGGGCCGATGCCCATTACATGCCGGGCGGGCAGCTGAAACAGGTGCTGAACGCCAATTGGGGCGAGGGCTGGCTGAAACGCTTTGCCCGGTTCGACGTGCGCCCCATCGCGGCGGCCTCGATCGGGCAGGTGCACCGGGCCCAGACCAAGGATGGCCGCGATCTGGCCATCAAGGTGCAATATCCGGGCGTGCGCCGGTCGATCGACAGCGACGTGACCAATGTCGCCGCGCTGTTGCGCCTGTCGGGGGCGATGCCGAAACAGATGGACATCTCGCCGATGCTGGACGAGGCCCGGCGCCAGTTGCACGAAGAGGCCGATTACGACCGCGAGGGCCGCTATCTGCGCCGGTTTTACGACCTTCTGGCCGACGCGCCCGAATTCGCGGTGCCGCGGATGCACGAGGATCTGACGACCGAGAACGTGCTGGCGATGGATTTCGTCGAAGGCGTGGGCATCGAGACCCTGACCGAGGCCCCGCAGGCCGAGCGCGACCGGGTGATGGGGCTGCTGGTCAGGCTTCTGTTCCGCGAGCTGTTCGACTTCCGGCTGATGCAGACCGACCCGAACTTCGCCAACTACCGCTATCAGCCCGACACCGGCCGCGTGGTCCTGCTGGATTTCGGCGCTTCGCGCGAATTTCCGGCCGAGATGACCGAGGCGTTCCGGGGCCTGATGCGGGCGGGGCTTGCGGGCGACCGCGAGGCAGTGCGGCAGGCGATCCTTCGGATCGGGTTCTTCGGCGAGGACACGGCCGCCCATCACCAGCAGCTGATGATCGACATGTTCGAGATGTCGATGGAGCCGCTCCGCCGCCCCGGCGCCTTCGATTTCGCGCAGAACGACGTGGCGCTACGGATGCGCGATGCCGGGATGGAGCTGGGTCAGGACCGCGACTTCTGGCACATCCCGCCGATGGATACGCTGTTCATGCAGCGCAAGTTCGGCGGCATGTACCTGCTGGCCAGTCGGTTGCGCGCGCGGATCGACCTGCGCGAGATCGTCGAGCCCTATGTCTAGTCAGCCCTTGACGAAAACCCGGTTCGGGTGCAGCTCGCCCGCCTTGTAGATGCCGACCGCCACCGCCTCGCCATCCAGCGAGGCCCAGGCCTCGTCGCCATATTCGACGTCGGAGGCCAGCACGATGCCGGGATTGCCGTTGCGCAGCTTGGTCGCGCCATCATGGGTCGTGCGCAGTTCCGGCAGATCGGCCAGCCCCTCTTCCAGCGGCCGCAGGTAGTCGTCGAGCGCGGGCGTGCGCGCCAGCTCCTCGACCAGATCGAGCGTCACCCCGTCCTCGGCCTCGAACGGCCCGGCCCAGACCCGGCGCAGGCTGACCACATGGCCATGGCAGCCCAGCGCCTGCCCCAGATCGCGGGCGATCGAGCGCACATAGCCGCCCTTGCCGCAGATCATCTCCAGCACCGCGTGATCGGCATCGGGGCGCTCGACCATCTCGAGGCTTTCGACATAAAGCGGGCGGGCCGCGATCTCGACCTCCTCGCCCGCGCGGGCCAGCGCATAGGCGCGCTCGCCGTCGATCTTGACCGCCGAGAATTGCGGCGGCACTTGCTCGATATCGCCGACGAAGGCGGGCAGCGCGGCCGCGATCTCGTCATCCGAAGGCCGCCTGTCCGAGGTCGCGATCACCTCGCCCTCGGCATCGTCGGTATTGGTCGCCGCGCCGAAGCGCACGGTGAAGCGGTAGGCCTTGAGCGCATCGGTCACGAAAGGCACGGTCTTGGTGGCCTCGCCCAGCGCCACGGCCAGAACCCCGGTCGCGGCCGGGTCGAGCGTGCCGGCATGGCCTGCCTTCTTCGCGTTGAAGGCCCAGCGGACCTTGTTGACGACGGCGGTCGAGGTCAGCCCGGCGGGCTTGTCCACGACCAGCCAGCCCGAAATGTCGCGTCCCTTGCGGCTGCGTCCCATATGCCTTGGCTCCTCCGCTGCGGTCTGAGCGACCCGGATGCATGTGCGAGGCCCGCCTGCTAGCGAAGCCGGGGCGTTCCGTCAATGCGGGGCAGGCGCAAGGCGGGGGGCCGTCTACTCGGCGGCGGGCACAACGGCGCCGATGATCGGCCCCATCGGCAGCCCGGCATCGTTGCGGCCAAGATCCGGGGCGTAAAGTTTCGACACCTTGCCGTCGAAGTAAAGCGCGTTCGGGGTCTTCAGCACGTCGCGGAAGAGCCGCCCGAATTCGTGGAAAGTGACCGGCGCGTCCGAGATCGCGAAGTGAAGCCGCCCCTCGGCATCGACGCCGACGCCGTTCCGCACATAGCGCGAGTCGCTGTCGGACAGGAATCGCGGGTGCAGCGCGCCGTCGATCACCAGCATCGGCCCCGATTGTGTCGCATAGCGGCACTCGGGCGGGTCGGCCAGATAGGCGCGGGTCTCGATCACCTCGGCGCGGCCGTCTTCAAGGCACAGCACCCCGTTGGGCAGCATCCCGAAATTGCCCGGCCCGGCCGCGGCCACGGCATGCATCTGCTGCCGGCGGTCCTCGACATACAGCCCGACGGGGCGGCGGTCGGGATGGTACATCCCGGCATTCATCGCGAAAGCCAGGGTCTCGCCCCGCGCCGCCAGCGCCTGGTTCACCCGGCCGAAGCTGCCAAAGATCCCGCCCTGGTCGGTCTTCAGGAACAGCCGCAGGTCGTCGGTTGCCGGATCAGCGCTGCAGACGACATAACCGCGGTCCTCATGGGTCAGCGGATGGCAGGCGGGCTCTGCCGCGGCGGGCAGGGGAAGAAGGACGGTCAGCAGGAAAAGGGCGGCCCTAATCCTCATCGCCATCGGGAGCGGCCAGGTCGCGGCGCACGGTCTCGTCGGCCAGAAGCCGCCGGGTCTCGTCCATCCGGTCGAAGGTTTCATCGAGGGTAAAGCGCAGCTCGGGCGTGAATTTCAGCTGGGTCTTCTTGCCCACCACCCGGCGCAGCTCGCCCCGGTTGCGGCGCAGCGCGGCCAGCGCCTCTTCGGCATGATCCCCGCCCAGCGGCAGCACGAAGGCGGTCGCAACCTTGAGATCGGGCGAGGTGCGGACCTCGCCCACGGTGATCGACATCCGGTTCAGGTCGGGGTCGTGCACGTCGCCGCGCGCCAGCACTTCCGAGAGGGTGCGGCGGATCAGCTCGCCGACGCGCAGCTGTCTTTGGGACGGGGCAGAAGATCTGGACATGGGCTGCATCTAGGCCACCCGGCGGGCTTTGCCAAGCGGGGCTTTGCGCGCGCCCGCCCATGGGCTACATCGGGCCCATTCAGGTCGAAGGAGCAAGTGCGATGGACAGCCTGCCGGGCATCGTGGTGATGGGCGCCTCGGGGCGCATGGGTCAGATGCTGATCGGAGCCGTGCTGAACAGCGAAAAGGCCCGGCTGGCGGGCTGCGTCGAACGGCCCGGCCATCCCTGGATCGGCCGCGACGTGGGCGAGGCGATGGGCGGCCCGGCGGTGGGCGTGAAGGTCACCGACGACGCGCTGGCGGTGATCGCCCAGGCCCAGGCGGTGATCGACTTCACCACGCCCGAGGCCACGGTCGCGACCGCCACCCTGACCGCGCAGGCCCGCGCGGTGCATGTGATCGGCACCACCGGGCTTGCGCCCGAGCATCTGCAGAAGATCAAGGCCGCCGCCCGCCATGCGGTGATCGTGCGCGCCGGAAACATGAGCCTCGGCGTCAATCTGCTGGTGCAGCTGACCCGGCGGGTTGCCGCCGCGCTTGACGAGGATTTCGACATCGAGATCGTCGAGGCGCATCACCGCCACAAGGTCGACGCACCCTCGGGCACCGCGCTGATGCTGGGTCAGGCCGCGGCGGAAGGCCGGCGCATCGGGCTGGACGAGTGCTCGGAACGCGGCCGCGACGGCATCACCGGCGAACGGGCGAAAGGGGCCATCGGCTTTTCGGCGATTCGCGGCGGCGACATCGTCGGCGAACATGACGTGATCTTCGCGGGCCTCGGCGAGCGGATCGTGTTGCGCCATGTCGCGACCGACCGCCGGATCTTCGCCCGCGGCGCGCTGAGGGCCGCGCTCTGGGGTCAGGACCAGAAGCCCGGCGAATACGACATGCTCGACGTGCTGGGGCTATAGGCCCCGGCCGTAACGGCCAGGGCGACCCGCCGCCTGAAACCGCTGGGAAATGCCCTCATGTGCCGGGACCTGCGCATGCGGCCGGGATTGCCCGAGTTGCGCAGCTTTCCGGGCACGGGCCACTCCCCAAGGAAAGCCTTCGCCCGGATGTCCCGTCCGACACAGGTTTTGTCTAACCGGCCTCCGTTCGATAGAACCCTCTGAACATTGCACAGGCTCGTCCTGCGCTTTGTGCCGGGACCTTTGATATGACGGAGCTGGAATGAGAGGACTGGAGCGGATCGTACGGGCCTACCGCCATTGGCATCTCAGTGTCGCCGTGGCAGGGAACCTGCTGTTTCTGGTGGGCTCCGTTCTCTTTCTGCCGACCCTTTCAAGCTGGAAAACCGTGGCGGTGTGGATGTTCATCGTCGGATCGTTCCTCATGCTGATCGGCGCCTTCGGAGAAGTCGCGAAGGCCATTTACGAGAAACATGATCGCGACAAAGGGTAAGCGACACGGCCGTCCGTGACGGCCCTGCCCCGCTTGACGCGCTTGTCGGAATGAAGCGGCGCCCGACCGCGTCCAGGATCTGATCTGCCGCCTGTGCGGCCCCGCATGCCCCCCCCCGGGCCGCGACACGGCAGGTTCAGAAGTCGATGGCGATACCCTTCTTCTCCCAGTCGCCATAGCGGACCGGATCGGGGCCGTCGCGGCCGCCCAGCTCGACGGGCCGGGCCTTTTCGGCGGCTTCGGCGGCCTTGCGCCGCTCGGCAGCCTCGGCCAGCGCGCGCTGCGCGGCGGGCGGCAGATCCTTGCGGGGGGTGTCTTCAGCGTCGTCGGACATCGGGCGCCTCCTTGCCGGTTGCGGTCCGGTGATATACCGGGGGCGCGGCATGGAGCAAGCGGGGGCCGGGATGGACGAGCCACGGGAACGCGGGACCGAACGCGCACGGGCGGCGGCGCTGGATCTGATCCGCGCGGTGCTGGAAGACCGGCGGCTGATGGCCGAACTGGCCGGGTCCGACGGCCCGCTGGACCCGCTGGAGCCCTCTGACCGTGCCCGCGCCCAGCGGCTGGCAGTCTCGACGCTGCGGCATATGGGCCGCGCCGATGCGGTGCTGAAACCCTTCCTGCGCCGCCCCCCGCCGCCCCCGGTCCACGCCATCCTCAGGCTCGCGACGGTCGAGATGCTGGAAGGCGGCGCCGCGGCCCATGGCGCGGTCAACGCGGCCGTGGCGCTGGCCCGGGCCGACCGCAGGACCGAGGCGCTGGCAGGCCTCGTCAACGCGGTGCTGCGCAAGGTGGCCGATCTGCCCGCCAGCGACTGGCAGGCGCTGCCGCCGCCGCGTCTGCCGGGCTGGCTGCGCGGACGGCTCGACAGCGCCTGGGGGCGGGCAGCCGTGGTCGGCATCGAGGCGGCCCATGCCGCGGGCGCGCCGCTCGATCTGACGCCGAAGGATGGCGATGCCGGGGCGCTGGCCGAGGCCACGGGCGGCGTGGCGCTGCCGACCGGGTCGGTCCGGATCGCGGGGTCGGTGCAGGTCTCGGCGCTGCCGGGCTATGGCGAGGGCATCTGGTGGGTGCAGGACGCGGCCGCCTCCCTGCCCGCGCGGCTTTTGGCGGCGCGCCCGGGCGAACGAGTTCTGGACCTGTGCGCCGCACCGGGCGGCAAGACGATGCAGATGGCGGCGGCGGGCGCCACGGTCACCGCGCTCGACATCTCGGACCAGCGGATGGCGCGGGTCGAGGAAAACCTGGCCCGCACGGACCTGACGGCCGAGCTGGTCGTCGCCGATGCGCTGGACTGGGACAGCGACGCGCGGTTCGACGCGATCCTGCTGGATGCGCCCTGTTCGGCCACCGGCACGATCCGGCGCCATCCCGATCTGCCCTTCGCCAAGGATGGCGCCTCGGTCAAACCGCTTTTCCCGCTGCAATCGGCGCTGATCGACCGGGCGCTCGGGCTGCTGGCGCCGGGCGGGCGGCTGATCTTCTGCACCTGTTCGCTTTTGCCCGAGGAAGGCGAGGCGCAGCTGGCCGCGGCGCTGGACCGGCACCCGGATCTGACCCCCGTCGCCTTCGACGCGCCGTGGATCGAGCCCGGCTGGCGCACCGCCCATGAGGCGCTGCGGCTCAGGCCCGATTTCTGGGCCGAGTGCGGCGGCATGGACGGGTTCTTCATCGCCGGGCTGCGCAAACCCGCCTGATCCCTGCCCGAAGCCGGGCACAATTCTCCGGTGACACTCGTTGACCGGCCCGGTATGGTCCGGCGGCAGGCAAGAGCCCGACAGAACGAAGCCCGACCATGGCAGGCCCGACCGACACCGAGTTCCCGCCCGTCCGGCGCGGCGCGTGGAGCAACCGTTTCCACGCCCGGCTGAGTGCGCTTGGCCAGCCGGTCCTGCGCCTGGTGCTGCAGCCCGAGCCTCGGTCCGTCGGCAGTTTCGCCCGGGGGCGGCAGCTTTGCGTGGGCCGGTTCCTGTTCGACGGCGGCGCGGTCGAGGCGCCGGGCTCCGGGATCTGGGACGTCGCCAGCCCCGGCGCGCGGTTCGAGGCCGACCGGCAGGGCTTTGCCTGGCTCGACGATCTGGCCGCGGCGGCCGACGGCAAGGCGCGGACCGCGGCCCAGGACTGGACGCTGGGCTGGATCGAGCGCTTCGGGCGCGGCGGCGGGCCGGGCTGGACGCCAGAACTGGCCGGGCGCCGGACCATCCGGCTGATCCATCATGCGCGTTTCATCGAGGCGGGGCTGGACGAAGCCCAGCGCGCGCGGCTGCATCTGGCGCTGGCGCGGCAGACCGCGTTTCTGGCGCGGCGCTGGCGCAACGCGCCGCCCGGCCTTGCGCGGTTCGAGGCGCTGGCCGGGCTGATCTACGGCGCGCTCTGCCTCGAGGGGATGGGGCGGCACCTTCCCAAGGCGCTGGCCGCCCTTGACCGCGCCTGCGACACCGACATCGCCGATGACGGGGCGCTGGCCACCCGCAATCCCGAAGAGCTGCTGGAGGTGCTGACGCTTCTGGGCTGGACCGAGGCGGCGCTGGCGCTGGCCAAGCGCCCGGCCTGGCAGGGGCACCGCGCGGCGATCCAGCGGATTGCGCCGGTGCTGCGCGCGCTGCGCCATGCCGATGGCGGGCTCGCGCGGTTTCACGGCGGCGGGCGCGGGCCGGAAGGGCGGCTCGATCAGGCGCTGGCGGCGGCGGGGGTCAAGCCGCGCGCGCTGAGGGGGCTGGCCATGGGCTATGCGCGGCTTGCCTCGGGGCGGACGACGGTCATCGTCGATGCCGCGCCGCCGCCCGCGGGCCCGGCCTCGGCCGAGGCCCATGCCTCGACGCTGGCCTTCGAGCTGACCTCGGGGCGGCGGCCGGTGATCGTCAATTGCGGCGCGGGGGGGGCCTTTGGCCCAAGCTGGCGGATGGCCGGGCGCGCGACGCGGTCGCATTCGACGCTGGCGATCGAGGGATTTTCCTCGTCGCGGCTTGCGCCCCGGCGGCGCAGAAGGCCGCAGCTTCTGACAGAGATCCCGGGCCCGGTCGAATGGCGGGCCGAGACCGGGCAGGCCGGGCATGCGCTGACCGCCTGGCATGACGGCTATTCGGTGACTCACGGGCTGACCCATGTGCGCCAGTTGAACCTCGCCTATGACGGGCGGGCGCTGTCGGGCGAGGACACGCTGGCGGCCTTCACCCCCGAGGAACACGCGGCCTTCGAGCGGGCGCTGGCACGCTCGGACGGCGAGGGCATTGCCTTCTCGATCCATTTCCACCTGCATCCCGAGATTGACGCGGCGCTGGATCTGGGCGGCTCGGCGGTGTCGCTGGCGCCCAAAAGCGGCGAGATCTGGGTGTTTCGCCACGATGGCGCGGCGACCTTGTCGCTGGCTCCCAGCGTCTATCTGGAAACGGGCCGGCCCGAGCCGCGCGCAAGCCAGGAAATCGTGCTGTCGGCGCGGGTGACAGATGCGGCCTGCGTCATCGGCTGGACGCTGGCCAAGGCCCATGAAGGCGCGCAGGCCCCGCGGGACCTTGAGCGCGAGGACGAATTCGACGATACAGCAGCCCCCTGGACTCGCCCCCATTCAATGACGAAGGACTGATCCGATGACCGATCTCGTGCCCGTGCGCCGCGCGCTCCTTTCCGTATCCGACAAGACCGGGCTTGCCGATCTGGGCCGGTCGCTGGCCGCCCGGGGGGTCGAACTCTTGTCGACCGGCGGCACCGCCAAGGCGCTTCGCGAGGCGGGGCTCGAGGTCAAGGACGTGTCCGAGGTCACCGGCTTTCCGGAAATGATGGACGGCCGGGTCAAGACGTTGCATCCGATGGTGCATGGCGGGCTGCTGGCGCTGCGCGACAACGAGGCCCATGTGATGGCCATGGAAGAGCACGGGATCGGCCCGATCGATCTGCTGGTCGTGAACCTCTACCCGTTCGAGGCGACCGTCGCCAAGGGCGCCGAGTATGACGACTGCATCGAGAATATCGACATCGGCGGTCCGGCGATGATCCGCGCGGCGGCCAAGAACCACGCCTTCGTCAATGTCGTCGTCGATACCGAGGATTACGCGCGGCTGCTGGGCGAGCTTGACCGCCATGACGGCGCGACCTGCCTGAAGTTCCGCAAGAAGCTGGCGCAGATCGCCTATGCCCGGACCGGTGCCTACGATGCCGCCGTCTCGACCTGGATGGCGAAGGCGCTGGGCGACACCCAGCCGCGCCGCCGCGTCTTTGCCGGCGCGCTGGCCCAGGGGCTGCGCTATGGCGAGAACCCGCACCAAGAGGCCGCCTTCTACATCGACGGATCGGACCGGCCCGGCGTTGCCACCGCCAAGCAATGGCAGGGCAAGGAGCTGAGCTATAACAACATCAACGACACCGATGCGGCCTTCGAGCTGGTCAGCGAGTTCCTGCCCGCGGGCGGCCCGGCCTGCGCCATCATCAAGCACGCCAACCCCTGCGGCGTCGCGCGCGGCGAGACGCTTGAACAGGCCTACCGGCGCGCCTTCGACTGCGACCGCACCTCGGCCTTCGGGGGCATCGTTGCGCTGAACATGAAGCTTGACGAGCCGACAGCCAGGGCGATCAGCGAGATCTTCACCGAGGTGGTGATCGCGCCCGCTGCCGACGACGCGGCGAAAGAGATCTTCGCCGCCAAGAAGAACCTGCGGCTGCTGACGACCGGCGGGCTGGCCAACCCGGCTGCCGCCGCGCTGACCTACCGGCAGGTTTCGGGCGGGTTCCTGGTGCAGGACAAGGACAATGGCCGGATCGAGGCCTCGGACCTGAAGGTGGTCACGAAACGCGCGCCGACCGAGGCCGAGATCGCCGACATGCTGTTCGCCTGGACCGTGGCCAAGCACGTCAAGTCGAACGCCATCGTCTATGTCAAGGACGGCGCGACCGTCGGCGTCGGCGCGGGCCAGATGAGCCGGGTCGATTCCTGCCGCATCGCCGCGCGCAAGGCCCAGGACATGGCCGAGGCGCTGGGCCTTTCCGAGCCGCTGACCAAGGGCTGCGCGGTGGCGTCGGACGCCTTCTTCCCCTTCTCGGACGGCCTGCTGGCCGCGGTCGAGGCGGGCGCGACGGCGGTGATCCAGCCCGGCGGGTCGATCCGCGACGAGGACGTGATCGCGGCAGCCGACGAGGCGGGGCTGGCCATGGTCCTGACCGGCATGCGCCACTTCCGGCACTGACCGTGCGGCGGCTCGGGATCGTCGCGGCGCTGGTCTTCCTGCTCGATCAGGCCAGCAAGGTCTTTGTGGTGTTCCACATGGGCCTTGCGCTCGATCAGCGCATCGACGTCTGGCCGCCCTATCTGACCTTCCGGATGGCCTGGAACCAAGGGGTCAATTTCGGGCTTTTCGCCCATGACGCCGATCTGGCCCGCTGGCTGCTGATCGGGGTGTCGCTGGCGATCTCGGCGGGCGTTGCCATCTGGATGGCGCGCGGGCGGCATCGCCCGGCGGCGCTGGTCTCGGCCGGGCTGCTGATCGGCGGCGCTTTGGGAAATGCGCTGGACCGGGTGCTGTACGGGGCGGTGGCCGACTTCCTGAACATGTCCTGTTGCGGCATCGACAATCCCTATGCTTTCAATGTCGCCGATGTGGCGATCTTTGCCGGTGCGCTGGGGCTCGTGCTTTACACGGGGAAGGACAAGACCCCGTGACGCGCCCTGCAAGCTGCGTTAAAGAGGGCCAGATCGGACGAAGGGGACTGCGCATGCGATCGGCACGGATACTGGTTCTTGGGGCGGCCATGGCGGCTGCCTTGTCGGGCTGCAGCCGTGGCGACGACTATCAGCCCAAGCTGATGCATCTGCGCGGCGCCGAGCGCGGACCCGACGAATTCTCGGTCGTGCCGAACAAGCCGCTGGAAATGCCCCAGGACGTGGCGAACCTGCCCGCGCCGACGCCGGGCGGCGCGAATCTGGTCGATCCGACACCCGAGGCCGACGCCATCGCCGCGCTGGGCGGCAATGCAGCGCGCGGCACGGGCGGAGATCCGGGCCTGATGGCGCAGGTCGGCCGGTTCGGGGTCGATCCCTCGATCCGCCAGACGCTGGCGCAGGAAGACCTCGAATACCGCCGCAAGCATGACGGCCGCCTGCTGGAACGCTGGTTCAACGTGACCGTCTATTACAAGGCCTACAGCCGTCAGGCGCTGAACCAGTACGAGGAACTGGAACGCTGGCGCGCGCGCGGCGTGCGCAATGTCAGCGCGCCCCCCGAAGGTCTGAAATAACAGGGCGGCCATAGCATCCGCTCACATCTGCGTGGCGCCGGTTGCAAACCCCGGGCGCCGCGGTAGCTTGCCTCATGCCGCCTGACCCGAGGAGAGACAAGCGATGATGCCGATCCGGCTGGCCCTTCTGGCCCTGATCGCCATGGCCGGGGCTGCCCGCGCCGAGAAGGTGACCGATTTCACCCTGCCAAACGGGATGGAGGTTGTGGTGGTCGAGGATCACCGCGCCCCGGTCGTGGTGCAGATGGTCTGGTACAAGGTCGGCGCCGCCGACGAACCGGCCGGCAAGTCCGGGATCGCCCATTTCCTGGAACACCTGATGTTCAAGGGCACCGACACGGTCGGATCGGGCGAATTCTCGAAGATCGTCGAGGAAAACGGCGGGTCCGACAATGCCTTCACCTCGTGGGACTACACCTCGTATTTCCAGCGCGTGGCCGCCGACCGGCTGGATCTGATGATGAAGCTCGAGGCCGACCGGATGACCGGGCTGAAGCTGTCGGAAGACGATGTCGCGACCGAGCGCAACGTGATCCTCGAGGAACGCAACCAACGCACCGAGAATGACCCGGGCGCGCTCTTTTCCGAACAGCGCAATGCCGCGCAATACCTCAACCACCCCTACGGCATTCCGATCATCGGCTGGCGCCACGAGATGGAGGGGCTGAGCCGGGCCGATGCGCTGGCCTATTACCGCACCTATTACGCGCCGAACAACGCGGTGCTGGTGGTCGCGGGCGATGTCGAGCCCGACGCGGTCAGGGCGATGGCCGAGGCCCATTACGGCCCGCTGGCCCCGTCGGAAACGCTGCCGCCGCGCCTGCGCCCGCAAGAGCCGCCGCAACTGGCCGCCCGGCATCTGACCTTTGAGGACCCGCGCGTCGCCCAGCCCTACGTGATCCGCACCTATCTGGCGCCCGAACGCGACCCGGGCGATCAGAAACAGGCCGCCGCCCTGACGTATCTGGCCGAGATCCTCGGCGGCTCGGGCACCAATTCGGTGCTCAGCGACAAGCTGCAATTCGACAGCCGCACCGCGATCTACAGCTCGGCCTTCTATGACGGGCTGTCGCTCGACAAGACCACTTTCGGGTTTGTCGTGGTGCCCGCCGAGGGCGTCTCGCTGGCCGAGGCCGAGGCCGGGCTCGACAAGGCTTTGACCGAGTTCCTCGATCAGGGCGTCGATCCGGCCCTGTTCGACAGCATCAAGACCCAGCTGCGCGCCTCGGAAATCTATGCCCGCGACAATATCCAGGGGCTGGCCCGGCGCTATGGCGCGGCGCTGGCGGTGGGGATGAGCGTCGAGGACGTGCAATCCTGGCCCGAGATCCTGCAGGAGGTCACGCCCGAGGATGTGATGGCGGCCGCACGCTCCGTGCTGGACCCGCGCGCCTCGGTCACCGGCTGGCTCGAAACCCCGCCGGGGGTCGCGCCGTCCGACGCGCCCACGGCGATTCCCGCCGGCTCGCAGGAGGTGACCCAATGATCCGCGCCGTCTTCAGCAGCTTCGCCTTCGTCCTTCTCGCAGCCCTGCCCTTGCGGGCCGAGGTCGAGATCCAGGAGGTCACCTCGCCCGGCGGCATCCATGCCTGGCTGGTCGAAAGCCACGAGGTGCCCTTCGTCTCGGTCGAGATCCGGTTTCAGGGCGGGGCGAGCCTCGATGCCCCGGGCAAGCGCGGCGCCATCAACCTGATGACCGGTCTGCTTGAGGAAGGGGCGGGCGAGATGGATGCCCGTGCCTTTGCCCGCGAACGCGATGCGCTGGCGGCCAGTTACCGCTTTGACGTGAGTTCGGATTCGCTGGCGATCTCGGCCCGGATGCTGACCGAGAACCGCGACGAGGCGGTCGGGCTTTTGCGCCAGGCGCTGGTGGCGCCCCGCTTCGATCAGGATGCCATCGACCGGGTGCGCGCCCAGGTGATCTCGGGCATCCGGTCCGACGCGACCGACCCCAATGCGATCGCGGGCCAGACCTTCGACCGGATCGCATTCGGCGACCACCCCTATGCCACGCCCATCAGCGGCACCGAGGAGAGCGTGGGCGCCCTGACCCGCGACGATCTGATCGCGGCCCGCGACCGGGTGATCGCCCGCGACCGGCTGTATGTGGCCGCCGCCGGCGACATCTCGGCCGAGGATCTGGGCAAAATGCTCGATACGCTTCTCGGCGATCTGCCCGAAACCGGTGCGCCGATGCCCGGACCCGCGCCGCTGAACCTTGCGGGCGGGGTGAACGTGGTGCCCTTCGACACGCCGCAATCGGTGGCGGTGTTCGGCCAGCGCGGGCTTGAACGCGACGATCCCGATTTCTTCGCGGCCTTCGTGATGAACCAGATCCTCGGCGGCGGCGGCTTCGGCGCCCGGCTGATGGAAGAGGTCCGGGTCAAGCGCGGGCTGACCTATGGCGTCTATTCCTACCTGATGCCGATGGATCATGCGGCGCTGATCATGGGGCAGGTCGCCTCGGGCAATGACAAGATCGCCGAGGCGGTCCAGGTGATCCGGGACGAATGGGCGCGCATGGCCGAGCAAGGCGCGACCGAAGACGAACTCGACAAGGTCAAGACCTACCTGACCGGCGCCTATCCGCTGCGCTTCGACGGCAACGGGCCCATCGCCCGCATCCTCGTCGGCATGCAGATGGAGGGGCTGACGCCCGATTACGTCAAGACCCGGAACGACAAGATCCGCGCCGTGACGCTCGACGACGTGCGCCGGGTGGCGGCCGAATGGCTTGACCCGGCGCATCTGCAATTCGTCGTGGTGGGCCAGCCGCAGGGTCTGGAAACCACCAACTGACCCCATGGTCGAATCGGCGGGGGGCGTGCTAGAAATTGTGGCATGAGCTCCCCCGCCCCCAACATTCGCCAAGATCCCCCAAGAATTCGTCAGCTTGACGAGGCGGCCATCAACCGCATTGCCGCGGGCGAGGTGGTCGAACGGCCCGCTTCGGCGGTGAAGGAACTGGTCGAGAACGCCATAGATGCGGGCGCGCGGCGGATCGAGGTCGCCTATGCCCAGGGCGGCAAGGGGCTGATCCGCGTCACCGACGACGGCTGGGGCATGGCGCCCGAGGATCTGCCGCTGGCGCTGTCGCGCCATGCCACGTCGAAGATCGACGGCTCGGACCTTCTGGATATCCGCAGTTTCGGCTTTCGTGGCGAGGCGCTGCCCTCGCTGGGGGCGGTCGGGCGGCTGACCATCACCTCGCGCCGCGACGGCGCCGAGGCCGCGCGGATCGCGGTCACCGGCGGCGCGGCCGGGCCGGTGACACCCGCGGCGCTGAACCGGGGCACCGTGGTCGAGCTGCGCGATCTTTTCTTCGCGACGCCCGCGCGGCTGAAATTCCTGCGCAGCGACCGGGCCGAGGCGCAGGCCATCGGCGATGTGGTGAAACGGCTGGCGCTGGCCGAGCCCTTCATCGGCTTTTCGCTGCGCGACATGTCGGACGGCGGCGAGGGCCGCGTGATCTTCCGCGCCGATGCGCAGACGGGCGATCTGTTCGACGCGCTTTATGGCCGGGTCGTCGCGGTGATGGGCCGCGATTTTGCCGAGAACGCGCTCAAGATCGAGGCCGAGCGCGAGGGCTTCGGCCTGACCGGCTTCGCCGCCCTGCCGACCTATTCGCGCGGAGCGGCGGTCGCGCAGTTCTTCTTCGTCAACGGGCGTCCGGTCCGCGACAAGCAGCTGATCGGGGCGCTGAGGGCCGCCTACATGGACGTGCTCAGCCGCGACCGGCATCCGGCGGCGGCGCTGTTCATCGACTGCGACCCGCATCTGGTCGACGTCAACGTCCACCCCGCCAAGGCCGAGGTCCGCTTTCGCGAGCCGGGCATCGTGCGCGGGCTGATCGTCTCGGCGTTGCGCCATGCGCTGGCCGGGGCCGGGCACCGCGCCTCGAGCACGGTGGCGGGCGCGACGCTGGGCGCGATGCGGCCCGAACCGCCCGGCCCGCCGCGGGTCTACCAGATGGACCGGCCCTCGCCCCGCGCGCTGAGCCTGTCCTTTGCCGCGCAGGCCCCGGTCCCCGCGCCCGAGGCGCCGCTGGCCGAGGGCTTTGCGGAACCCTCGGCCCGGTTCGAGACGGTCGCGCCCGCCCCCGAGGCCGAGGCGCTGCCCTTGGGCGCCGCCCGGGCGCAGCTGCACGAGAACTACATCATCGCCCAGACGGAACGCGGCATGGTCATCGTCGACCAGCACGCCGCCCATGAACGGCTGGTATATGAACGGCTCAAGCGCCAGATGGCCGAGACGGGTGTCGCGGCGCAGGCACTGCTGATCCCCGAGATCGTCGATCTGTCCGAGGGCGACATCGCCCGGCTGATGGAACATGAGGCCGACCTGACCCGCATGGGCCTGACGGTCGAGCCCTTCGGCCCCGGCGCCATCGCGGTGCGCGAGACGCCCGCTCTGCTGGGCGAGGTCGATGCCGGGGCGCTGATCCGCGACATCCTCGACGAACTGGCCGATCAGGGCGACAGTCAGACCCTGCAGGCGCGGCTCGATGCGATCCTCAGCCGGGTGGCCTGCCATGGCTCGATCCGCTCGGGACGGCGGATGCGCGCCGACGAGATGAATGCGCTGCTGCGCGAGATGGAGGCGACGCCGTTGTCGGGCCAGTGCAACCACGGCCGCCCGACCTATGTCGAGCTGAAGCTTTCCGATATCGAGCGGCTGTTCGGGCGCACATGATCGAGGTCTTGGGCAAGGCCTATGCCTATGACGATCCTGTCGTGCTGGCGGCGGGCGGGGCTGCGGCGCTGATCCTTCTGGTGCTGGGGCTTCTGATCGCGGCGGTGCGCCGGGCCGGGCGGTCGGCCGAGATGGCCGCGCCGCTGATCTACCAGATGGACCGGCTGGCGCGGCGGGTCGATTCCCTGGGCGAGGGACAGCAGCGGCTGGCGGGCGGGCTGACCCATGTGTCCGAGGCACAGGCGGCGGCGCAGGCCAACATGCTGCGGCTGATGGAAAGCCGTCTGGCCGCGGTCACCGAGCAGATGAACCGCAATCTCGAAGGCGCCTCGCGCCGCACCGCGCTGTCGCTGGGCGAGTTGCAGGAACGTCTGGCCACCATCGACCGGGCGCAGGAGAATATCGAGAAGCTGTCGGGCAATGTGCTGTCCTTGCAGGACATCCTGTCGAACAAGCAGACAAGGGGCGCCTTCGGCGAGATCCAGCTGGCCGATATCGTCGGCAAGGCGCTGCCCAAGGACAGCTATGTACTGCAGGCGACGCTGTCGAACGGCAAGCGGGCCGATTGCCTGATCCGGCTGCCGAAGCCGCCCGGGCCCATCGTGGTCGATTCGAAGTTTCCGCTGGAAGCCTACGAGGCGCTGCGCCGGGCCGAAACCCAATGGGACCGGCAAGAGGCCGCGCGCGCCTTCCGCACCGCCGTTCGGACCCATATCCGGGCAATCTCGCAGAAATACATCGTGGCCGAAGAGACCGCCGACGGTGCGCTGATGTTCCTGCCCTCCGAGGCGGTCTATGCCGAGCTGCACGCCAATTTCCCCGATCTGGTGCGCGAAAGCTTCGAGGCGCGGGTATGGATCGTGTCGCCCACCACCTGCATGGCGACGCTGAACACGATGCGGGCGATCCTCAAGGATGCGCGGATGCGCGATCAGGCCGGTGCCATCCGGCGCACACTGCGCCAGCTGCATCGCGACGTCGAACTGGTGGCGGAACGGGTCGACCGGCTGAGCACCCATTTCGGTCAGGCTCGCGCCGATCTGGAGGGCATCGGCGTCGCCGCCGAGCGCGCGGGCAAACGCGCGGCCAAGCTCGACAATCTGGATTTCGAGGAATTGGGGGCAGAGCAGGACGAGTTGCTGCCGCCCCTGCCCCGGCCCGCCGAATAGGACGGCGGCTCAGATCCCGATGAAGGGCTGCGCCAGACGCGGCAGCAGGCCGTGGAACTTCAGCGGCGCGTCGGTCGCGGCCAGACAGATGCAGTCGGGACCGGGGGCCGCAACCGGGGTGTGGTCGAGGTCTTCGCCCGCAACCTCGACATCGCCGCGCCCATAGCGGCCGCCCGCATCCTCGAAGGCGCCCTGCAGCACAAGCGTCAGTTCCATCCCGCCATGGCCGTGATCGGGCATCGCCATGCCCGCGGGGATATACAGCAGCCGCACGGTCGCGTCCCGAGCCGTGGGCAGCACCGCCTGCCGCACCCCGCCGCCCAGCGCGCGCCATTGCACCGTATCCGCATCGCCGCCCACATAATCGCGCAGTGGCATCGGGAAGACGCCACCCTCGGCGGGCACAGGCGCCGCGATGCGCGCCTCCTCGGGCATGTCGGCAATCAGCCGGAGCGTCGCGGCCAGGCTGTCCTCGGCCATGGCAACGCCCGGGTCCGCGTCTTCAAGCACCGCGCCGCCCACCGCCTCGTATCCGGCCAGCCGGGCCCGACACTCGTCGCACAGCGACACATGGGTCGCGACGACCAGCCCGAAGGCTTCGGGCAGGCTGCCCGAGGCATGGGCCATCAGAAGATCGTCGGTCAGGTGGTGGATGATGGGCGTCGTCATGGGTCCGGTCACATCCTCATGTCATCTCCTGGCGCAAGCGTTCCAGCGCCAGCCGTATCCTCGATTTGATCGTGCCAAGCGGCAGGCCGGTCTCGGCTGCAATCTCGCGATGCGAGAGCTCGCCGAAATAGGCCCGTTCGATCAGCACCCTCTGAGCCTCGGGCAACGCCTGAAGCGCGCGCCCGAGCTGTTCGCTTTCCTGTTGCAGGGCCAGTGTCTCGGCCTGGTCGGGCTCGTGTTCCGGGCCCCAGGTCAGATCCTCGGGCTCGGGATGCCGCTGCTTGCGCAGCGCGTCGATCCGCCGGTTGCGGGCGATGGTGAAGATCCATGTCGCCACGCTGGCCCGCTCCGGGTCGAACAGATGCGCCTTGCGCCAGACCGTCGCCATCACCTCCTGCGCACATTCTTCCGCCAGGGCCGCATCGGCCCCGGATTTCATCAAGAACGCCTTCACCCGGGGGGCGAAATGCGCGAACAGCCGGGCGAAAGCGGTCTGGTCCCGCTCGTCCCGGATGCGCGTCACGCATGTCACCCATCTGGTGTCGGTCGCCTGTCTTTCATTCACGACGTCAGCCTCGGTCCTGCGCAGAAATGGTTCATTTCTTCCAAGATAGGGCGGTGCCCTCCTGGCTTCATCCCCAAACTGGCTGGCCTGCAAGCCGTGCATCATGGTCCTGTTACGCGGCAGAGGCCGGACCGGATCACCGCGATGCCGAAAAAAACGCCAGCCTGCCAAAGGAACGGGACGAAACGGTGCGGGACATAGGCGCCCAGGTTCTGGACAGACGCCCCCGAAAGCCCATATCCGAGCACGGGGCAAAGAGGAGCAGACCGGAATGGCAATCGACACCGCGGCGGGGCATCGTCGGCGCATCGCCGTGATCGGGGGCGGCATCTCGGGGCTTGGCGCGGCGCATCTGCTGGCCGAAAGCGCCCGGGTGACGCTGTTCGAGGCCGAGGGACGGCTGGGCGGCCATGCCCGCACGGTTCTGGCGGGCCGAAAGGGCGACCGGCCCGTGGATACCGGCTTTATCGTGTTCAACCGGGTGAACTACCCGCATATGGTGCGGCTGTTCGAAAAGCTCGGCGTGCCGGTGGCGAAATCCGACATGAGCTTTGGCGCCTCCTTCGATGGCGGGACCTTCGAATACGGGCTGAGAAACCTGCGCGCGGTCTTTGCCCAGCCCGCGAACGCGCTGAACCCGCGCTTCTGGAGCATGCTGCGCGATGTCACCCGCTTCAATGCCCGGGCAAAGGAGGAGGCCCGCGACCCGTCGGTTTCCCTGGGCGATTTCCTTGCCGCGCTCGGCACCGGCGACTGGTTCCGCGACCGCTATCTTCTGCCCCTTTCGGGCGCGATCTGGTCGACGCCGAGCAAGGGCATCCTCGATTTCCCGGCGCAGGCCCTGATCAACTTCTTCGACAATCATGCGCTGCTCAGCACCTCGGGCCAGCATCAGTGGTACACGGTCGCGGGCGGGTCGGTCGAATATGTGCGCAGGCTCGAGGCCGCGCTGGCCGACCAGGGCGTCGAGATCCGCAAGGCCGCGCCGGTCGCGGCGGTGCGCCGCGATGCCGAGGGCGTCGAGATCCGCGCCCAGGGCGGCGCGTGGGAGCGGTTCGACGAGGTCGTCTTCGCGACCCATTCCGATGACAGCCTGGCGCTTTTGTCCGATGCCACGCCCGAAGAGCGCGCGGCGCTGGGGGCCGTGCGGTATCAGCCGAACGAGGCGGTGCTGCATGCCGATCCCTCGGTGATGCCCAAACGCCGCGCGGTCTGGTCAAGCTGGAATTACGCCGAAGAAACCGGTGCCCGGACCGAGCGGATCGACCTGACCTACTGGATGAACTCGCTGCAACCGATCCCCGAGGACGATCCGCTGTTCGTCACGCTGAACAGCCGGCGGCAGATCCGGGACGACTTGATTTATGACACGGTCACCTTCCGCCATCCGGTCTATGACCGGGCGGCGCTCGAGGCGCAGCAGACCGTGCGGCGGATGAACGGGACCAACCGCACCTGGTTCTGCGGCGCCTGGATGCGGAACGGGTTTCACGAAGACGGGCTCGCGAGCGGCATCGAGGTGGCAGAGGCCCTTCTGCGCGGGCGGCCCGAGGCGGTGGCGGCATGACGGCGGTTGTAGAGCATATCCGGGGCAAGACCTTTCACGAACGGCGCGGTCAGGTCGGGCACAAGCTGACCCATACGGTCGATTACGTGCTTTTCGACGCCGAGGCCCAAGACCTGAAGGCGCCGCGCTGGTTCGGGCGCGAGCCCGGCAAGTCGATGGCGGTGCTCGACACCGATCACGGCGGGCCCAAGGGCCAGGGACGTGGCGCCGCCTGGGTGCGCGAGGTTCTGAAGGCGCGCGATCTTTTCGCGATCCGCGGCAAGATCGAGCTGATGACACTGCCGCGCGTCCTGGGCCACGAATTCAACCCGGTCAGCTTCTGGCTCTGCCATGACACCGAAGACCAGCTGCGCGCGGTGATCGCCGAGGTGAACAACACCTTCGGCGACCGGCATTGCTATCTGTGCTGCCATCCCGACCAGCGCCCGATCGAACCCACCGACATCCTGACCGCGACCAAGATCTTCCATGTCTCGCCGTTCCAGCCGATCTCGGGCGGCTACCGGTTCCGCTTTGACATCCGGCCCGACAAGGTCGGGATCTGGATCGACTTCGCCGCCGGGGGCGAGGAAGGGCTTTACGCCACCCTGACCGGGCCGCGTCGGCCGCTCAGCACCTGGGCCATCCTCAAAAGCGCGCTGCGCCGGCCCTTCGGATCGCGCCGGGTGATCGTGCTGATCTACTGGCATGCGCTGCGGCTGGCGTTGAAGGGCGCGAAATACCGGACCCGGCCCAAACCGCCGTCCGAAGAGCTGACCTGATGCGGGCAGCCCCCCTGCCGGGCTATGCGGTCTTTGCCGCGATGCTGACCGCGGCGGGGCTGCCTATCTATATCCACGCGCCGAAATTCTATGTCGACCAGTACGGGGTGAGCCTTGCCGCGCTGGGCAGCGTACTGTTCGGGCTCAGGCTGCTCGACGTGGTGCAGGACCCGGCGCTGGGCTGGCTGTCGGAGCGGCTGCACCGCTGGCGGTCCCTTGCAGTAGCGGCGGCGGTGGCGCTTCTGGTGGCCTCGATGGCGGGGCTATTCGCGGTGACGCCCCCGGTCGCCCCGCTTCTGTGGTTCGCGCTGACCCTGACCGGGCTGTTCAGCGCCTTCAGCTTCCTGACCATCACCTTCTACGCCCAAGGCGTTGCCCGGGCGGGCGGCATGGGTCCGGGCGGGCATGTGCGGCTTGCCGCCTGGCGCGAGACCGGCGGGCTTCTGGGCGTCTCGGCCGCCGCCGTCGCTCCGACCCTGCTGATGGGGGTGACCGACGCGCCCTTCGCAGCCTTTGCCGCGGGCTTCGCGGTGCTGGCGGCGGTGGCGGCAGTGGCGATGGCACGCGACTGGTCGCTGCCCGCAGCCCAAGGGCAATCGGGCTGGAGCGAGGTTCTGGCCGATCCGGTCGCGCGACGGCTTCTGATACTGGCGCTGATCAACGCGACGCCCGTTGCCGTGACCTCGACGCTGTTCCTGTTCTTCGTCGAAAGCCGTCTTGGCCTGCCGGGCTGGGAGGGGCCGCTGCTGGTGCTGTTCTTCCTCTCGGCCGCGGCCTCTGCGCCCGGCTGGGGACGGGCGGCACGGCGGTTCGGCGAGAAACCCGCGCTTCTGGCGGGCATGGTCCTGTCGATCCTGGCCTTCGGCTTCGCGACGCTGCTGGGGGCGGGCGACGCCCTGCCCTTCGCCGCGATCTGCGTCGCCTCGGGCGCGGCGCTCGGGGCCGACATGACGCTTCTGCCTGCGATCTTCGCCGCCCGGATGGCACGTATCGCGCCCAATGCCGGGCAGGCCTTCGGGCTCTGGTCCTTCGTGTCGAAATTCACCCTCGCCCTTGCGGCGGTGGCGCTGCTGCCGCTTCTGCAGGGGGCGGGGTTCCAGCCCGGAGAGGCCACCTCTCCGGCGCGGGCGCTGGTGGTGCTGAGCCTGCTTTACGCGGCCCTGCCCTGTGCCCTCAAACTCGTGGCGGTCGCGCTTCTGGTCGCGACCCCGCTCAACAGGGAGACGATCGGATGATCGCATTCGTCCTGGGGCTGGCAGTGGCGCTGGCCCTTGTCGCGCTCAAGACGCGCTATCTGGGCTTTGCCGCGCAGACCCCCGCGGATTACGACGGCAAGGGACCCGCCTTCGATCTGCGCCGCCATCTTGACGGCCCCATTCTTTGCGAAGGCGTGATCTACGGCCCGACCGGCCGCGTGGTGTCGCGCTTTACCGGGGATTTTCTGGCCCGATGGGAGGGCAATACCGGAACGATGGCCGAGGAATTCCGTTATGACAGCGGTGCTACCCAAAGTCGCAGATGGACCTTCCGCCTTGAAAACGATGGGTCGATTACGGCCGATGCTCCGGATCTTGTCGGCTCCGGGCATGGCATGCAGAGGGGATCGGGGGTACACCTCCGCTACCGCATCCGGCTGCCCGAGGATTCGGGCGGGCATGTGCTGGCGGTGACCGACTGGATGTATCTGATGGAAAACGGGGCGATCGTTAATCGCAGCCAGTTCCGCAAGTTCGGCTTTTTGGTCGCCGAACTGGTGGCGACGATGCGCCCGAAGGAGGCCGCGTGACGACGGACTGGATCGGAAAACGCTACTGGATCATCGGGGCGAGCGAGGGCATCGGCCGCGCTCTGGCGGAACGGCTGGGGGCGCTCGGGGTCAACCTCGTGCTGAGCGCCCGCAGCACGGACCGGCTGGAAGAGCTGGCCGCATCGCTGCCACGCAAGGCCGATGTGGTCCCGGTGGACGTGACCGACGCCGCATCGGTCAAGGCGGCCGTCGAAGCGGTCGGCGAAATCGACGGCGTGGTCTATGTCTCGGGCACCTACTGGCCGATGACGGCCAAGGACTGGAACGCCGATCAGGTCGAGACCATGTTCGACGTCAACCTGATGGGCGCCGCGCGGGTTCTGGGCCATGTCGTGCCGTGGTTCGTCGCGCGCGACCGCGGCCATATCGTGCTGACCGGCAGCCTTGCGGGCTATCGCGGCCTGCCGGGGGCCATCGGCTATGGCGCCTCCAAGGCCGGGCTGATGTCCTTGGGCGAAAGCCTGCAGGCCGATCTGCGCGGCACCGGCGTCAAGGTCCAGATCGCAAGCCCGGGCTTCGTCAAGACCCGGCTGACCGACAAGAACGACTTCAAGATGCCGTTCATCATGACGCCCGAAGAGGCCGCGCATGAATATGTCGAGCTGATGATGTCGGACGCGATGTCGCGCAGCTTCCCGACGCTCTTCTCGTGGATTCTGCGGCTGACGCAGCTGCTGCCCGACTGGATTTATTTCCCGCTTTTTGCGCGCAAGGGCTGACGCTTGCCCTTGCCTCCGCGACGGGCACGGGCGACACTGTGCGCCCGTGCCGGAGGAGAAGACGACCCATGGAAGAGCTCTTGGAAATCAGCCCCAGCAAGGTGGTGCAGGTGATCTTTCAGGCCCGCGAGAAACGCCAGGGCGAGGCCGAGCTGCGCGGCTTCATCGCGGCGATGAACGAGGACGAAAAGGCAAGCCTCGTGGCGCTGACCTGGATCGGCCGCGAAACCTTCGACGCGGACGAGCTGGAAGAGGCGATCGAGACCGCCAAGGCCGAGGCGACCTCGCCGACCGAGGACTATCTCGTGAACATGCCGCTCTTTGCCGACTATCTCGAAGCCGGGCTTGAAGCCATCGGGATCAGCCCGGCCGATGTCGAAGAGGATTTCTTCGACCGCTAGGCACCGGCCCGGCACAGCGTTTTCTGCACTGGCGCATCGCCCCTGCCCGGGCGGCTCATCCTCCCGTTGCGGAACGCAAAATTTCCCACCCTACCCGCCTCGCGCAATTATCTAACCTTTCGCTTGACCAGCGTTTGGGCTTGCGCAAATCTGCCCTCAACGCCCGGATGTGGAGGGGGGCCCAACGGGGCCTTATGTCCGGGCGCGATGAGGAAACCATGCGCAGGAACGCAGTCGATGCGGTCGGACCATCCGGCCTCGTCGCTGCGGCCCGCTCGGTCGGGGCGCGCAGGCCGGACCCGGACAGACCCGCGGGCAACGCGGGCAGGTCCGGGGTCTGGCGAAGGGGGGAGGACGACTTTTGGCGGCACCTGGCGCGTCTGCGCACGATCCCTGCTCGATTCCGGCGCTGCTGGCGCGCAACGTCGCGCTTTACGGCGACCGCCCGGCCTATCGCGAGAAGGAATTCGGGATCTGGCAGGCCTGGACCTGGGCCGAGGCGGCGGACGAGATCCGCGCCATGGCGCTGGGCTTTCTGGCTCTGGGGATGGCGCGGGGCGACCATGTCGCCGTGATCGGCCGCAACCGGCCCGCGCATTACTGGGCGATGGTGGCCGCCCAGATGTGCGGCGCGGTGCCGGTGCCGCTGTATCAGGACGCGGTGGCCGAAGAGATGGCCTATGTGCTGGAGCATTGCGGCGCCCGCTTCGTCGTCTGCGGCGATCAGGAACAGGTCGACAAGGTCATCGAGATCCGCGACCGCGCCCCCGGCGTCGAGCATGTGCTGTACAACGACAAGCGCGGCATGCGGAAATACGACCACAGCCATCTGAACTGGCTGCACGATATCGGCGACGAGGGCCGCGCGGCGCATCGCCGGCTGGAACCCGAGCTTGACGCGCGCATCGCCGAGCAGACCTGGGACACGACCTGCGTCATGCTTTACACCTCGGGCACCACCGGCAAGCCCAAGGGCGTGGTGCTGTCGAACCGCAACATCATCGAGACCGCGAAAGCCTCGGTCGCCTTCGACCATCTGGGTCAGGACGAAGAGGTGCTGGCCTATCTGCCGATGGCCTGGGTCGGCGATTTCATCTTCTCCATCGGTCAGGCGATGGTGGCGGGCTTCTGCGTCAACTGCCCCGAAAGCCCCGACACGATGATGACCGACCTGCGCGAGATCGGGCCCACCTATTTCTTCGCGCCGCCCCGGATCTTCGAGACCATGCTGACCAGCGTGATGATCCGGATGGAGGATGCGGGCGACCTGAAGCACGCGCTGTTCAGGCATTTCATGGACTTCGCCAAGGGCACCGGCGAACGCTTCGGGATGCCACGCTATCGCCGCAAGCAGTCGCGACCGACGCTCAGGCGCCGGGTGCGCTGGGTCTACCGCTATGCGATGGGCATCGGCTTCGCGATCGAGACGCTGGCCGAGAACGCGGTGCGCGGCTTCTTCGTGCGGCTGCGCCATCCGCTGGAGGCACGCAAGCATTACCGGGCGCGGGGGCCTTTGCTGAACCTCTATCCCAAGCCGCTGCGCGATTATTTCGACTACCGCACCGGCGAGGTTCTGATCTACGGCCCGCTCAAGAACACGCTGGGCCTGTCGCGCATCCGGGTGGCCTATACCGCGGGCGAGGCCATCGGCCCCGAGATCTTCGACTTCTACCGCTCGCTCGGGATCAACCTGAAACAGCTTTACGGCCAGACCGAGGCCTCGGTCTTCATCACCCAGCAGCCCGACGGGCAGGTCCGGTCCGACACCGTGGGTGTGCCGAGCCCGGGCGTCGAGGTGAAGATCGGCGAGACCGGCGAGGTCTTCTATCGCAGCCCCGGCACCTTCGTCGAATATTACAAAAACCCCGAAAGCACCGCCTCGACCAAGGATGCCGAAGGCTGGGTCGCGACGGGCGATGCCGGCTTTTTCGAAGAGGCCAGCGGGCATCTGAGGATCATCGACCGCGCCAAGGATGTGGGCCGGATGGCCGATGGCGCGCTGTTCGCGCCGAAATATGTCGAGAACAAGCTGAAGTTCTTCCCCGACATCCTTGAGGCGGTGGTGTTCGGCGCCGGGCGCGAGATCTGCACCGCCTTCATCAATATCGACCTTACCGCCGTCGGCAACTGGGCCGAGCGCAACAACATCGCCTATGCGTCCTATCAGGAACTCGCGGGCCATCCGCGCGTGCTGGAAACGATCAAGTCCCATGTCGAGGAGGTCAACCGCTCGTTGGCCGAGGACGAGATGCTGTCGGGCTGTCAGGTCCGCCGCTTTCTGGTGCTGCACAAGGAACTGGACGCCGACGATGGCGAGTTGACCCGGACCCGCAAGGTGCGCCGCCGCATCATCGAAGAGAAATACGCCGATCTGGTGGCCGCGCTTTATGACGGCTCGGTCGAGAAATACACCGAAACCGAGGTGACCTACGAGGACGGGCGCAAGGGCCGCATCCGGGCCACGCTCAAGATCCGGGATGCGCGCAGCTTCCCGGCAGAATTCCCGAGGAAGGTAGCCGCGGAATGACCGAGAACCGACCCACGATCCCGATGCCGTCGCTTGACTGGCAGATCCCGTTCGGACGGGCGCAGAAGGACGTGCTTTGGGCCAGCTTCGCCGTGCTGACCGCGATGGTGGCTTTCGGCGCGGGCTTCTGGGCGCTGGCCGCGGTGTTTTCGCTGGCGCTGGCGGTCTTTGCCCAGATCCGCGTGCCGCAGGAACCGGCCATGCCCGAAGGCAGCCGCCTCGCGCCGCTGTCGCATGCGCTGCGCTACGGGCTGGCGAACCTCGTCACCATGATCGTCGTCTATGGTGCGGCGACGGTGCTGGGGTCCGGTCTGCGCATGGCGCTGACGAAGGTGCTGGCGGCGGTATGAACCGTATGAGCTCTGCCCCCCCCACAGAAAGCCACGTCACCGAGGATGGCCGCACCATCGGCCCGGTGCTGATGGAGCTGAGAAACATCACGCTCCGGTTCGGGGGCGTGGTCGCGATCAAGGACATCTCGTTCGATATCCGCGAGGGCGAGATCCGCGCCATCATCGGCCCGAACGGCGCGGGTAAATCCTCGATGCTGAACGTGATCTCGGGGTTCTACCGGCCCTCCGAGGGCGAGGTGTGGTTCGAGGGCGCGCGCCGTCCCGCGATGCGGCCCTACAAGGTCGCGCGGCAGGGCATCGCCCGGACCTTCCAGAACATCGCGCTGTTTTCCGGCATGTCGACGCTCGACAACATCATGACGGGCCGGATCACCCGGATGAAATCCTCGCTGCTGTCCCAGGCGCTGTGGTGGGGGCCGGCCGAGCGCGAGGAAAGCGACCACCGCGCCGCGGTCGAGAAGATCATCGACTTTCTCGAGATCCAGCATATCCGCAAGACGCCCGTGGGCCGTCTGCCCTACGGCTTGCAGAAGCGGGTGGAGCTGGGCCGGGCGCTGGCGGCCGAGCCCCGGCTTTTGCTGCTGGACGAGCCGATGGCCGGGATGAATGTCGAGGAAAAGGAGGACATGTCGCGCTTCATCCTCGATGTGAACGACGAATTCGGCACCACCATCGTGCTGATCGAGCATGACATGGGCGTGGTCATGGACCTTTCCGACCGGGTGGTGGTGATGGATTACGGCCGCAAGATCGGCGACGGCCCGCCCGACGAGGTGCGCGCCAACCAGGATGTGATCGACGCCTATCTGGGGGTGGCCCATGACTGACCTGCTTTACGCCGTCGAGGTGATGATCAACGGGCTGATGGCAGGGGTGCTTTACGCGCTGGTGGCGCTGGGCTTCGTCCTGATCTTCAAAGCCTCGGGCATCTTCAACTACGCGCAAGGGGTACTGGCGCTGTTCGCGGCGCTGACGCTCGTGGGGTTGCAGGAGGGACAGGTGCCCTTCGCCCATCTGATCAACGCGGCCTTCGGCACCGATCTGCACCATTTCGGCTGGCAGCTTCCGGCGGTGGTGGCCATCGTTTTGACGGTCGGGGTGATGGTGCTGCTGGCCATCGCCATCGAGCGGCTGATCCTCAAGCATCTGGTCAACCAGGCGCCGATCATCCTGTTCATGGCCACGATCGGTCTGGCCTATTTCCTCGAAGGGTTCGGCGACATCATGTGGGGCGCCGACATCAAGACGCTGGATGTGGGATTGCCCCAGGGCGGCAGCGCCTGGCTTGAACAGGCCACCGCGGGCTGGGGCAGCGACGAGTTCTACGGCTTCTTCATCGACAGGCTCGACATCGTGGCGACGCTGGTCGCAGCGGTTCTGGTGATCTCGCTGACGCTGCTTTCGCAATATTCCAAGCAGGGCCGCGCGCTGCGCGCCGTGGCCGACGACCATCAGGCGGCGCTGTCAGTCGGCATCTCGCTCAGGTTCATCTGGGTGCTGGTCTGGTCCATCGCCGGTATCGTCGCGCTGGTCGCGGGCATCATGTGGGGCGCAAAATCGGGGGTGCAGTTCAGCCTGTCGCTGATCGCGCTGAAGGCGCTGCCGGTGCTGATGCTGGGCGGTTTCACCTCGATCCCGGGGGCCATTGTCGGCGGGCTCATCATCGGCGTGGGCGAGAAGCTGTTCGAATTCACGGTCGGCCCGATGATCGGCGGCGCGACCGAGAACTGGTTCGCCTATGTGCTGGCGCTAGTCTTTCTTGTGTTCAGGCCGCAGGGCCTGTTCGGAGAGAGGATCATCGAAAGGGTCTGACATGCAAAAGCTCTATGCCATTGCCTGTGTGATCGGTTGGGGGTTCTTCTATGCGTTCGCCTATCTTGCCGTGGCCTCGTCGAACGACGCCGAATGGATGTCGGTGATCTACGGCCTGCTGTCCTTCGCGGGCTTCGTAGCCGGCATGTTGTGCTGGGTGCGGCTGGTCCGCGGCAAGCGGCCGGTCATCAGGACGATGCCCACGGGCGTCGCCCGGGTGCGGAGGCCGCTGTGACTCACCGGACCCGGATCGGCGGCCTTTGCATCGATTGCCAGACCGACGATCTGGGTCCGGCGCTAGCCTTCTGGTCGGCGGCGCTGGGGCGCGAGGGTGCGCTCGTCGAGGACGGGCGCTATGCCCAGCTCAGTGGCCCGCCCGCCGCGCCGCAGGTGATCCTGCAGGCAGTCGGCCATGACCCCCGGGTGCATCTCGACATCGAGACCGACGATATCGAGGCAGACTGCGCCCGTCTGACCCGCCTCGGCGCGGTCGAGGTCACGCGGATCAAGGACTGGATAGTGATGCAGGCGCCGACCGGGCACCGCTTCTGTCTGGTTCCGCCCGAAGGGGATTTTCCAAAAGATGCCAGGGAGGTCGACTGAATGTTCTACCGCGAGGCCGGCGATTTCAAGACGTCTTACCGGGATGACAGCCAGACCTTTCCCATAGGCTTCGACCGCTACCGCTATTACGCGGTGCTGGTGCTGGCCTTCGCGGTCGTGCCCTTCGTCATCGACGATTACTGGGCCAGCGCGATCTTCGTGCCCTTCCTGATCTATGCCATTGCCGCCATCGGGCTGAACATCCTTGTGGGCTATTGCGGGCAGCTGTCTCTGGGCACCGGCGGGTTCATGGCGGTGGGGGCCTATGCCTGCTACAAGCTGATGACCGCCTTTCCCGACCTCAACATCGTCTTCTGCATCCTCGGCGGCGGGCTGGTCACGGCGGCGGTGGGGGTGCTGTTCGGGCTGCCCTCGCTGCGGATCAAGGGCTTCTATCTCGCGGTCGCGACGCTGGCCGCGCAGTTCTTCCTGGTCTGGCTCTTCAACAAGGTGCCGTGGTTCTACAACTACTCGGCCTCAGGGCAGATATCGGCGCCCGCGCGGACGGTCTTCGGCCTGCCGGTCACCGGCCCGGGCGTCGAGGCCTGGGCGCAATACATGATCTGCCTCGTCTTTGCCGTCGTGCTGGCCTGGGCCGCGCGCAACCTGACGCGGGGCACGGTGGGGCGGTCCTGGATGGCGATCCGCGACATGGACATCGCGGCCGAGATCATCGGGGTGAACCCGCTCAAGGCCAAGCTGACGGCCTTCGCGGTCTCGTCCTTCTATATCGGCATCGCGGGCGCGCTGTTCTTCGCGGTCTATCTGGGCGCGGTCGAGGTGGGCGAGGCCTTCGGCATCCAGAAGAGCTTTCTCATCCTCTTCATGATCATCATCGGCGGGCTCGGCTCGATCTTCGGCAGCTTCGCGGGCGCGGCCTTCTTGGTGCTGCTGCCGGTGCTGCTGAAGAACCTGCTGGTGGGCACGCTGGGATGGCCCACCGACCTGACCGCCCATGTCCAGCTGATGATCGTGGGGGCGCTGATCATCGGCTTTCTGATCGCCGAGCCGCACGGGCTGGCCCAGCTCTGGCGGATCGGAAAGGAAAAGCTGAGGCTCTGGCCATTCCCGCATTGACGGGCACGACACGCGCGACCGACCGGGCCAACCCGGCACGCATTTCCAAGGGAGGAACGACGACATGACGACACGACTGGCACCGCTTGCGCTTTGCGCGGCCCTGGCCGCGGGCCCTGCCCTGGCCGATCTGGTCTTCCCCGATCTCAGCTACCGCACCGGCCCCTTCGCGGCGGGCGGCATTCCCTTCTCGGACGGCTATCAGGACTACTTCACCCTGATGAACGAACGCGACGGCGGCATCGGCGGGGTCAAGGCCCGGGTGCCCGAATGCGAGACCGCCTACAACACCGAAAAAGGGGTCGAGTGCTACGAGGCCACCAAGGGCGACGGCGCGCTGATCTACCAGCCGCTGTCCACGGGCATCACCTATCAGCTGATCCCGAAGGTCGAGGCCGATCACATCCCGCTGCACACCATGGGCTATGGCCGCACCTCGGCCGCCAATGGCAAGGTCTTCGAATGGGTGTTCAACTATCCCGCCAACTACTGGGACGGGGCCTCGGTCGTCATCAAGTACCTGATGGACGAGAACGGCGGCAGCCTCGAGGGCAAGAAGATCACGCTGCTCTATCACAACTCGGCCTATGGCAAGGAACCGATCCCGACGCTGGAGGCGCTGTCGAAGAAGCACGGCTTCAAGCTGACGCTGATCCCGGTCGACAGCCCCGGCCAGGAACAGAAGTCGCAATGGCTGCAGATCCGGCGCGAGCGGCCCGATTTCGTGGTGATGTGGGGCTGGGGGGTGATGAACCAGGTCGCGATCCAGGAGGCCGCCAACATCGGCTTCCCGATGGACCATTTCATCGGCAACTGGTGGGCCGGGGCCGAACATGACGTGACCCCCGCAGGCATGGCCGCCGACGGCTACAAGGCGCTGAACATGAACCGGGTGGTCGATTACCCGGTCTTCGCCGATATCCGCACACATGTCGTCGACAAGGGGCTGGCGGCGGGCGACGGGTCCAATGTGGGCTCGGTGCTGTACACCCGCGGCATGTATGCGGCGATGCTGGCGGTCGAGGCGGCGAAAACCGCGCAAGAGATGACCGGCACCGCCCAGATCGACGCGGCGATGATGCGCGACGGGATGGAACATCTGGAGATGACCGACGCGAAGATGGAGGCGCTGGGCATGCCCGGGATCGGCCCGGAATTCACCGTGAGCTGCGCCGATCACGGCGGGTCGGGCATGGCCATCGTCCAGCAGTGGAACGCGGGCGACAGGAAATGGGTGCCGCTGACCGATTTCATCGCCCCCGATGCCGAGGTGATCGCGCCGCTCATCGAGGCCGATTCCGCAGCCTTCGCGGCCGAGAACGGCATCGCGCCGCGCTGCGACTGACACCAGTCCACCCCCGGCCGCGACCCGGCCGGGGGCTTCGCCCACAAGGAAAACGCCGATGTTCGATGCCGCGCCCCAGGACGAGACCCTGCTTGAGGTCAACAATATCGAGGTGATCTACAACCACGTCATCCTGGTGCTGAAGGGCGTGTCGCTGTCGGTGCCGCAGGGCGGCATCACCGCCCTTCTGGGTGGCAACGGCGCGGGCAAGACCACGACGCTGAAGGCCATCTCGAACCTTCTGCGGTCGGAACGCGGCGAGGTCACCAAGGGCTCGATCCTCTATCGCGGGACGCGCGTGCAGGACCTGAACCCCGCCGATCTGGTCAAGGCGGGCGTGATCCAGGTGATGGAGGGGCGGCACTGCTTCGAGCATCTGACCGTCGAGGAAAACCTGCTGACCGGCGCCTACACCCGCACCGACGGCCGCGCCGCGATCCAGGCCGATCTGGAGATGGTCTATGGCTATTTCCCGCGCCTGAAGGAGCGCCGCAAGAGCCAGGCGGGCTACACTTCGGGCGGCGAGCAGCAGATGGTGGCCATCGGCCGCGCGCTGATGAGCCGGCCGCAGATGATCCTGCTGGACGAGCCCTCGATGGGGCTGGCGCCGCAGCTGGTCGAACAGATCTTCGAGATCGTGAAATCGGTCAACGAGAACGAGGGCGTCACCTTCCTGCTGGCCGAGCAGAACACCAATGTGGCGCTTCGCTATGCCCATTACGGCTATATCCTGGAATCGGGCCGGATCGTGATGGACGGCCCGGCCGCCGATCTGCGCGAGAACCCCGACGTCAAGGAATTCTATCTCGGGATGTCCGACCAGGGCCGCAAGAGCTTTCGTGACGTGCGGTCGTATCGTCGCCGCAAGCGTTGGTTGAGTTGACGGCAGCCGGTCGGCTGGGCCACCCTGCCCGTGCAGACCGGAAAGAGTGACCGAAGGAGTGCCCATGTCCGTCTATTTCGACGATCTCGAAACCCGTTCGGCGGACGAGCGGGCCGTCTCTCTGGCCGAATGCCTGCCGGCGCTGATCGCGGCCGCGCGCGCTCTTCCCGGCTATGCCGAGGCGCTGGCCGAGGTGAACCCCCTGACCGTGACCTCGCGCGAGGCGCTGGCGGCCCTGCCGGTCCTGCGCAAGTCCGATCTGGTGGCCGCGCAGTCGGCCGAGGCCCCCTTGGGCGGCTATACCGCCTGGGGCCAGCATCAGTTCGACCATATCTTCCAGTCGCCGGGCCCGATCTACGAACCGGGTTGCGTCAGCACCAACTGGTGGCGGCTGGGGCGCTTCCTCTATGCCGCCGGGATCGGCGAGGGCGACATCGTCCAGAACTGCTTTGGCTATCATCTGACCCCCGCCGGGATGATGTTCGAGAACGGCGCGCGGGCGGTCGGCGCGGCGGTCCTGCCCGCCGGGACCGGCCAGACCGATCTGCAGGTGCGCGCCGCCCATGACGTGGGCGTGACCGCCTATGCCGGGACGCCCGATTTCCTGAAGGTCCTGCTGGACCGCGCCGACGAACTGGGGATGGACCTCTCGCGCATCCAGCGCGCCGTCGTGTCGGGCGGGGCGCTGTTCCCGTCGCTGCGCCAGGAATATGCGGATCGCGGCATCGCCTGCCTGCAATGCTATGCGACGGCCGATCTGGGCAACGTCGCCTATGAAAGCCCGGCGATGGAGGGGATGATCGTCGACGAGGGCGTGATCGTCGAGATCGTGCGCCCCGGCACCGGCGATCCGGTGCCCGAGGGCGAGGTGGGCGAGGTCGTGGTGACCGCGCTGAACCCCGACTATCCGCTGGTGCGGTTCGCGACCGGCGATCTGTCGGCGGTGCTGCCGGGCCTCTCGCCCTGCGGCCGCACCAACATGCGCATCAAGGGCTGGATGGGCCGGGCCGACCAGACGACCAAGATCAAGGGCATGTTCGTCCGCCCCGAGCAGGTCGCCGATCTGGTCGCGCGCCATCCAGAGGTCGCGAAGGCGCGGGTCGTGGCGGGCCGCGCGGGCGAGAAGGACACGATGACGGTGCGGCTCGAGACCGAGGCGACCGACCCCGCGCCCTACGCGGCCTCCGTGGCCGCCGTGCTCAAGCTGAAGGCAGAGATCGAGCTGGTCGCGCCCGGCAGCCTGCCCAATGACGGGCTGGTGATCGAGGATACCCGGAAATACGACTGACCGCCCGGCGCCTCGGGAGGCCCCTCAGGTCCGGCGGCGCAAGGATTTCGGGGACGGAAAGGTCCGGTGCAGGCAATGCCTGCCGGGCGGTTCCATCGCCCGGCCAGCGGCCCCTGCCCGTTCCGGCGGGCCGGGCGGGGCCCCGCAGGGCCGCCCGGCCGAAAGATCAGGTCTCGTCGTCGTCCTCGGAGGACATGTCGGCGATATCGTCGAGCGAGACGTTGTCGTCGTCGTCATCCTCCAGCACATCGTCGCCCAGATCGACATCGGTGCTGTCGTCCTCGTCGTCGATGATATCGTCATCGCCGTCGATGTCTTCGTCGCGCGCCTTGGCGGGCGCGGCTTTCTCGGCGATCAGAGTGCGGTGCTTGCCGGCGGTCAGGCTTTCCGCAGAAAAGCTGTGACCGCAGGAGGGGCAGGTCATCGGGTCGCGCTGAAGATCGTAAAATCGGGTAGAGCAGTGCGGGCAAACGCGCTTAACGCCCCATTCTTCCTTGGGCATGGGCATCCTCTCACAGGGGTCACGGCTTTGCGGTTGCAGCCACGTGCCATAAGTCCCCCCACGTGTCAAAGCCCTTTTCGGCTGATATGCTCGCAGGAAAAGACGAGGCAGAGATGAGCATCACCCGCATTCCCGGCGATCCGCCGCTTGAGGTCACGCTGCGCCGTTCGGCGCGGGCGCGGCGCTATTCCCTGCGCGTCTCGCAGCTTGACGGCCGGGTGACGCTGACCCTGCCCCAGCGCGCCCCCGAAGCCGACGGGCTGGCCTTCGTCCGAGAGAAAGAGGCCTGGATCCGCCGGCACCTGTCGGCGCGGCCCGAGGATCAGGTGGTGCGCGCGGGCGGCAGCGTGCCCTACGAGGGCCGCGCGCTGCCGCTGGTGCCCGGCACCGGCAGGGCGCCCCGGCTGCAGGATGGCGCGCTGGCGGTGCCCGGCCCCGCGTCCGAGGTGCCCGCCCGTGTTCAGGCCTTCCTGAAGACCCGGGCGCGGGCGCGTCTGGCGGCGGCGGCCGACGGCTATACCGCCGCGCTGGGCCTGTCCTACCGGCGGCTCACGCTTCGCGACGCCCGCTCGCGCTGGGGGTCCTGTTCCTCGCGGGGCGATCTGATGTTCGCCTGGCGGCTGATCATGGCCCCGCCCAAGGTGCTGGACTATGTCGCGGCCCATGAGGTGGCGCATCTGGTCGAGATGAACCACTCGCCCGCCTTCTGGGCCGTGGTCGCGCGGCTGATGCCGGGCTATGAAGCGCCCCGCGCCTGGCTCCGTGCTAATGGCGCGGCGCTTCACCGCGTGCGTTTCGGCGATTGACGCCCGACCCCGCGCGGCAGCACTATCGCCCCCATGCTGATCCAGACCCGCCCCGGCGAGACCGTCTCTGCGGCCCATGAGCGTCTTTACCGCACGCTCCGGACCCAGATCATGCATGGCGAACTGGCCCCCGGCGCGCCCCTGACGCTGAGGGGAATAGGCAAGAGCTTTGGCGTGTCGATGACCCCTGCCCGCGAGGCGGTGCGGCGGCTCGTGGCCGAGGGGGCGCTGACGCTGTCCTCGTCGGGGCGGGTCTCGACGCCCGAGCTGTCGAACGAACGGCTGGAGGAACTGGCCTCGCTGCGCGGGTTGCTGGAACCCGAACTGGCCAGCCGCGCCCTGCCCCGCGCGCATTTCGCGCTGATCGAGCGGATGCAGAAGATCAATGCCGAAATCGGCGAGGTCGTCGCGCGGGGCGATGCGGTCGCCTATATCCAGAAGAACCTCGAATTCCACCGCGCGCTTTACCTGCGCGCCCAGGCGCCCGCGATGCTGGCCATCGCCGAGACGGTCTGGCTTCAGCTTGGCCCGACGATGCGGTCGTTCTACGGACGGCTCGGCCGGACCGAACCGCCGCAGCATCACCGGATGATCCTCGCGGCGCTTCGGGTCGGGGACGAACCGGCGCTGCGGCTGGCCGTGCGCACCGACGTGACCCAGGGGCTGAAGTTCCTCGCGACCTGATCCGCGATGCCGGGTGCGCCCCCGCTGCTCTGGCGCACGACCCGGAGCTGGGCTATTCCGGCCCGCGACCGCGCTTTTGCGGCGCCCAGCAGCCGATCGGAACCTGCCCCATGCCTGTCGTCACGCTTCTGACCAACCCCGCGCGCGCGCCCCTCGAGCGCAGCACCGTCGAATCGCTTCGGGATGCCTGGGGCGGCGGCGAGGCGATCTGGCTGGCCCCCGGCATCGCCGCCGAATTTGCCGTGGCGGCGCTGCCCGACAACTTCCGCAAGGTCTGGGACGGTCTGCAGGGGCTGGGGATCGATCTTGTGGCCCAGCCCGCCGAGGGCCGCCGCAAGCAGCTGCTGATCGCAGACATGGATTCGACCATGATCCAGCAGGAATGCATCGACGAACTGGCCGCCGAGGCGGGCGTCGGGCCGCGCGTGGCCGAGATCACCGCGCGGGCGATGAATGGCGAGCTGGATTTCCAAGGCGCGCTGCGCGAACGGGTCGGGCTGCTGAAGGGGCTCGATGCGCGCGTCATCGACAAGGTGCTGGCCGAGCGGATCACCTTCATGCCGGGCGGCCGGACGCTGGTCGCGACAATGAAGGCCAACGACGCCCATGCGCTGCTGGTTTCGGGCGGCTTCACCAATTTCGCTTCGAAGGTCGGAGCCGCGCTCGGTTTCGACGAGTACCGCGCCAACACACTGCTGATCGAGGACGGGCACCTGACCGGCACCGTGGCCGAGCCGATTCTGGGGCGCGAGGCCAAGGTAGAGGCGCTGCGCGAGGTCACGGCCCGGCTTGGGATCGGGCTGGAGGATGCGCTGGCCGTCGGCGACGGGGCGAACGATCTGGGCATGCTGGGGCTTGCGGGCGCGGGCGTCGCGCTGCATGCCAAGCCCTCGGTCGCGGCCCAATGCGAGCTTCGGGTCAATCACGGCGACCTGACCGCGCTGCTGTACCTGCAGGGCTACGCCCGGGACGAGTTCGTTTCCTAACTCGTTCGGCCTTTCCCGGCACAGGCCGGCCGACTCCCGGCGGACCTGTCCGGGACGAGGTGGTCGGGAAGGAGGAGTCGCGCCGGACTGATCGCCGTGATCTTCCGTCAGGCATTGCCTGCGCCGGCAGACGACCAGGAAGACGACCTCGGCACGCTCATCGCGTTTGCCCGAACCAGTCCCCTGACCGACGGAGGGTGCTGGCTGGAGATGCAGAACGTATTCGGACACTGGGAAAGGCGTGCCCTCATCTTCGAAGTCGCTGATCCTGGCGATTTCGCCGCCTGCGCTGAAATCGCAAGCCGGGCGGCCGATACCAATCCGGCCAGGAGGTACCGGTGCAATCCGGTAGACTGAGACCAAGCCGCATCACAGCCGGGACGTAGCTCAGTCGTCCAGTGCAATGGTACCGCGCAGCGCCTTGACCGCGCCGCGTTCCTTCTTGGCCGCGAGCCTTCGCCGTTGCGAGCCCAGCGTGGGCCGGGTCGGCACCCGCCGCTTGGGCTTTTCCAGCGCCTTCCGGATCAGCTCGGCCAGCCGCTCGCGGGCGATCTCGCGGTTGCGGGCCTGACTGCGGGTCTCTTCGACCCGGATCAGCACCGCCCCGTCCTGGGTCCAGCGCCGCCCGGCCAGCCGCTTCAGCCGGGCCTTGACCGGGCCCGGCAGGTTCGGTGACCGCTCTGCCTCGAAGCGCAGATCGACCGCGGTCGAGACCTTGTTGACGTTCTGCCCGCCGGGTCCGGACGAGCGGGAAAAGACCTCGGTCAGTTCCCAGTCCGCAAGGGCGACGGTATCGGTGATGCGCAGCATGGGGGGACCCTATCGCGGCGACGGCGGGACGCAAGGGCCCGGTTCGCCCGGCGGCCCCACCGTCATTCGTGGGGGCACAGCTTCAAGGATGCGAAACGGAAAGGGCCGTTCTTGCGAACGGCCCCGAGAGCTACGGAGATGGCCCGGTTAGAGCGTGGGCCCAATCAGAAGATTTCAGTCCCAGGGATTGCCCTCAGACCACGGCCCCCCTGACTGTTCCAAGACCCTTCTCCAATATCACTCTAGACACTGGACCACCTCCTTTCTGCTGTTGCCGTTGAGTTCAGCCTGCCACAGATCTGGTATATGTCCAGTTAATTCACGCTAGCTGTGCGGTCAGACGCCCAACAATGAGGCGGAATGGAACGAGAGCGATCAAGGCGAGAGCAAGTTTTACACTCCAGTCCGCCAGCGCGAGCGACACCCACAGCGGAACCTGCGGTCCGACGCCCAGAAGCGGCAGCATTTCACCCGCCCAGGAGACGTCGTTGCCGGGTTCGAGAACGGCGAGCGTGCCGGAGAACGCGACGCTGAAGAAGATCAGGGTGTCGACGCTCGACCCCACCAGCGTCGAGGCCAGCGGCGCGCGCCACCAGCGGCCCGCGCGCAGCCGGTCGAACACCGCCACGTCCAGCAGTTGCGCCGACAGGAAGGCCAGCCCCGAGCCCATCGCGATGCGCAGGGTGACGATCGGGCCGAATTCGCCCTGGATCTGGGTGCCTATGAAGGAGCAGATCACCCCCACCACGAAGCCCGCCAGGACCACGCGGCGGGCCGCGGCCACACCATAGACGCGGTTCATCACGTCGGTCACGAGAAAGGCCAGCGGATAGGTGAAGGCGCCCAGGGTCAGCCATTGGCCGAACAGGACCTGGACGAGGATATTCGAGGCCACGACAATGGCGGCCATGGCAAGGATGCCGGGAAGAAGACGGGTCATGCAGCGGGTTCCGTTTTGGCAAGGTCGCGGAGACTTGGTCCGCGCGGGACGCCCGACGGACGCGGCTGTCTACAGCCCCGCCGCGCCGCTGACAACCCGGTATTCGACGAACTGGTTGCGCTGGATCGCCAGCCCGTTGTCGTCGCTGACCATGCTCAGCCGGATCGCCCCGGCCGCGTCGCGCCAGACCGCCAGGCCTTCCAGATTGCCGTGCCGGCCCGACCCGGTTTCCAGCAGGACGCTGTCTTCGGTCGCGCCTTCGGGTCCCAGAGCGATGCGCCGGACCCGGCTGCGAAATCCGAACGGCCCGTCGAAGGCGCGTTCCAGAAGATAAAGCCGTCCGTCAGGGCCGAAATCGGCACCCGAGGGGTGAAACCGCCCCTGCGGCGTCAGACTGGCGGCCAGGGTCCAGCCCCGGCCGTCGTGGCGGTAGACCGGGATCGCCCCGTCCACCTCCCAGCGTTCGGGAATGGCGTAAAGCGCGCCGTCCGGGCCCAGCGCCAGCGCCTCGATCCCGCCATTCTCGGGATAGGCGGCGGCGTCGGGCGGCGGGTCCATCGGCGCGGGCCGCACCGCCCCCGGCGCCCAGCGCAGGATCCGGTGATCGCCCTCGAAGGCCACGAAAAGCGTGCCGTCGGACGCCAGCGCCAGCGCCTCGGCATCGGTCTCGGCCCGCCCCTCCAGCGGGTGCCCGTCCGGGCCGGTCAGGCGCAGCGGCGGCGAGACCCGCAGTGCGACGGGGGTCTCGTCCCTGCGGGCGATGGTGACATCCAGCCGCCAGCCCCGGTCGGCGACCAGAAGGCCGTGCGTGCCATCTGCCGAAAGCTCGAGCCCCGACAGCCCCTGCGTCGCGGCGGTCTTGGCGACCGCCAGTTCCGCCACCAGCTCGACCTGCGTCCCGGGGGCCGCGCGCGGCGACGGGGCCGTCGCGCCCAAGACCAGAAGACCGGCGGCGAGGCTCAGTCCGAGGCCAGCACGGTGCGGCATTCGCGGGGCAGGTCGGCCATGGTGAACTCGCGCGCGCCCCGCTTTCTCGGCTGGGGCTTGGCCGGTTGCGCTGGCCGGGCCGCCTTTTTCGGCGGATCGAGATAGTCGGTCACCCACCATGTCAGCGTCTCGTCGCAGCCATCCCCGCCCTTCGACAGTTCCGCTACCGTGGGCCGCTGGGTCTCGCAACTGCGCGCGCCGGGCGGACATTTCAAACGCACGTGAAAATGCGTGTTATGCCCGTAAAGCGGGCGGATCTTCTGCAGCCAGGCGCGGTCGGCCCGGGTCGCATGTTTGCACATCTCGATCTTGACCGGGGCGGTGACGAAGATCCGGTCGACCGCCGGGTCCATCGCCGCGGCGCGCAAAAGTGCTGCATGGGCGGCGGTATAATTGCCGTTCACCCGGCGCTGATCGGCCGAGCGCACCGAAATCGACGAAAGCGATTCCCGTTCCGCCCGCGTCAGGTTCAGCCGCCTGGGCGGCAGCATCCAGATATCGGCGTCGAGCCCGATCTGATGCGAGGCATGGCCGCTGGTCATCGGGCCGCCCCGGGGCTGACTGATATCGCCGACATAGATGCCCTTCCAGCCGATGGCGGCGGCGTGGGCGCCCAGCCGCTGGATGAAGGCGATCATCTCGGGCTGACCCCAGTTGCGGTTGCGCGACAGCCGCATCGCCTGCCAGGTCGGGCCGGTTTCCGGCAGTTGCACCAGCCCGGCGCCACAGCCCCTGGCATAGGTGCCGATGGGTTGGGGCGCCTGCCGCGAGGCGCGTTTCTCGGCCCCGAACAGCGAGGCCGCCGTCGGCGCCGCCGAGACCGGCAGGGCGGTCGCGACCGCCAGTGCCAGCGCCAGGATCTTTCCGCTCAGGGTGTTTGCCATCGATCCGCCCGTTCGCCCTCTGCCCGGACGAAGCCTAGCAGACCGAGCCCCAGCAGGAAAAGCACAACCAGGGGGATAATGCCCGCGGGCTGCGAGCCGGTCAGGTCAGTGACCAGCCCGATCGACATCGGCGCCAGAAAGGCGGTGGCCTTGCCCGACAGCGCGTAAAGCCCGAAGCTTTCGGTCATTCGTTCCGGATTGGCCTGGCGCACCATCATCGTTCGGCTTGCGCTTTGCATCGCACCGCCCGCCGCGCCGATCACTGCGCCGACCAGGTAATAGGCCAGATCGGGCAGGGTCGAGCCCGGCGCCACCGGCAGCCACAGCACCGTCGTCCGCGAGATCGAGATCGCCAGCACCGCCGCCCCGATCAGCGTCACGAGGCAGACGAGGATCACCGGTTTCGGCCCGAAACGCCGGTCGGCCTTGCCGCCGAGCCAGGCGACCAGCGCCGCGGTCACCACCGCGAGGATGCCGAACAGGCCCACATCCACCACCGACCAGCCCAGCACCCCCGCCGCGTAGATCCCGCCGAAGACATACATCCCGTTCAGCGCATCGCGGTAGAACATCGAGGACAGCAGATAGGCCGAAAGGCTTGGCGTCCGGGGCAGACGGCGCAACGTCGCCGACAACTCGGGCCCGACCTGGCCCAGCGCCTGACGCAGGGTTGCGCGGCGCGGGGTGCGGGGCAGGCGCACCCAGAGAAAGAAGGGAATCATCGAGACCGCGTACCAGATCGCCACGAAGGGCCCGACGAAGCGGGTGCCCTCGCGCGTGTCGGGATCGAGCCCGAAGGCGGGAACGCGGCCGATCAGGGTCCGTCCGGCCTCGTTCTCGGCGAAGAAGGCCAGCGTGACCACCAGCGCGATCAGCCCGCCGACATAGCCGAAGGCCCAGCCCGATCCCGAGATCCGCCCCAGCTCGTCGCGCGGCCCCAGATCGGGCAGAATCGCATTGACGAAGATCGCCGAGAATTCCATTCCGATGAGCCCGAGCCCGAAGAAGCACAGGATCAAAGGCAGGCTGAACCCCGTGGGATCGGCGAACCAGAGCCCGGCCGCGCCCAGCACGTAGAAGACCGAGAAGAGCGCGATCCAGGGCAGCCGGTGCCCGTTCAGATCGGCGACCGCACCAAGACAGGGGGCCAGCAGGGCGACGATCAGCCCGGCCGCGCCGACCCCGTAGCCCCAGGCCGCCTGCGCCGCCGACCCGTCGCCCAGCAGGTCCTTGACGTAAGGCGCGAAGATGAAGGTCAGCAGCAGGGTCGCGTAGGGCTGGCTGGCCCAGTCGTAGAACCACCAGCCCCAGATCCGCCGCCGGGCTGCCCTGTTTCCGGCTGCCCTGTCCTCGATCGCTGCCATCTCGCCCCCGCCCGCGCCATCCCACAACCCCCTCATATGACAGGGTTTTCGCGTCGGGCGCAATCGGTCTTCGCGGGGCCGCGGCGGGAACCGGTCAGTCGCTCATGGGCGGCCAGGGACGTTTGGCCTCGGCCGCGATCCAGGCCTGCACCCAGTCCGGCAGGCGCGGCGGGGCGATTTCGCGCCCCATCGCCGCCATCAGCCGCACGGTCGGCACGATGCCGTTCCGGTCGGTGACCGCCGAGCGATACAGCGCATGGTTGGCGCAGTCGCCGTTTCGCCACATGCCCTGTTCGATATAAAGGAACTTCTCGTCCCAGCCGACGCAGCGGCTGCGGATCTCGAAGGCGTCGAACATCCGCACCCGGCGGCGGTAGCGCACCGACACCCCGGCCATGGTCAGCGACCAGCGCTCGCGCCTCAGCACGTCGATCAGCCCGACCCGCTGCGCCAGCGGCAACCGCCCCAGATCCAGCAGGGTAAGGGTGCGCCCGTTGTTCAGTTCCATCCACATGTCCAGATCCCAGGGCCAGCAGACATGGCGCGAGACATGGATGCCGGTCAGCGGCAGCGGCTCGGCATTGCGGTGCAGGTAGAGTTCCTTGAACAGGCGGAAGAAGGGATACATCGGCAGGCTCCGTCGCGCATGAGGCAACCCTGCCTCGCGCGGCACGGGGCTGCGGTCAAGGGACTCGCGGCGGAAAGCGTGACGGAAAGCCCGTTGCGCATGGGCGCCTGTCCGCCTACCTCTTGGGCAACCGCCCCAGGAAAGGCTTGCCCATGCTGTCTCTGTTCCAGATCCTCCTGCTGATCCTCGACATCGTCTGGTTCATCATCATCGTCCAGATCATCATGTCCTGGCTGATCAGCTTCAACGTGCTCAACGTCTACCAGCCGCTGGTGCGCCAGATCTGGTCGGGCCTGAACCGGCTGCTCGAGCCGCTTTATTCGCCGGTGCGCCGCATCCTGCCCAATACCGGCGGGCTCGATCTGGCGCCGCTGATCGTGCTGATCGCGATCTATGCGTTGCGGATCATCATCGCCAACAACATGATGGCCTTCGTCTGATCGCCTGAGGCCATCCGGGGCGCGGGCCTAGGCACCGGCGGCGCCGCGCCCCGAGGGTTGTTCACCCCGTCTTAGTATGGGATGGTCCATGGTACCGAGCAGTTTTCCTAAAATACCATGGAAACCATGGACCGCCCCCACGCCCTTTTGCAGTCGATCTTCGGCTTCGACGCCTTCCGTCCCGGCCAGCAGGACATCGTCGAGGCCGTGGCCTCGGGCCGCAACACCCTTGCGATCATGCCGACGGGCGGCGGCAAGTCGCTGTGCTTTCAGCTTCCGGCGCTGCTGCGCGACGGGGTGACGGTGGTAATATCGCCGCTGATCGCGCTGATGCGCGACCAGGTGCGCGGGCTGACCGAGGCGGGGGTGCCCGCAGGCGCGCTGACCTCGGGCAATACCGACGAGGAAACCCGCGCGGTGTTCGAGGCGCTCGAGGCCGGGCGGCTGAAGCTTCTGTACATGGCGCCCGAGCGGCTGGCCTCGGGCGGCACCGCCAACATGCTGCGCCGGATCGGCGTCGGGCTGATCGCGGTCGACGAGGCCCATTGCGTCAGCCAGTGGGGCCATGATTTCCGCCCCGACTACCTGCGCATCGGCGAGCTGCGCCGGGCGCTGAACGTGCCGCTGGCGGCCTTCACCGCCACCGCCGATGCCGAGACCCGGGCCGAGATCGTGACCCGGCTGTTCGACGGCGAGGCGCCGGAAACCTTCCTGCGCGGTTTCGACCGCCCGAATATCCGGCTCGCGTTCAGCCCCAAGGACCAGCCTCGCCGCCAGATCCTGGCCTATGCCGCTGCCCGCAAGGGCCAGTCGGGCATCGTCTATTGCGCAACGCGGGCCAAGACCGAAAGTCTTGCCGCCGCTTTGGAACAGGCGGGCCACAGCGCCTGTTCCTATCACGGGGGCATGGAGGCCCAGGACCGCCGCGCGGTCGAGGCACGGTTCCAGACCGAGGACGGGCTGATCGTGGTCGCGACCGTCGCCTTCGGGATGGGCATCGACAAGCCAGATATCCGCTGGGTCGCCCATGCCGACCTGCCCAAGTCGATCGAGGCCTATTACCAGGAAATCGGCCGTGCGGGCCGCGACGGGGCGCCGGCCGAGACGCTGACGCTTTATGGCCCCGACGACATCCGCCTGCGCCGGACCCAGATCGACGAAAGCCCGGCGCCCCCCGAACGCCGCGCCGCCGATCATGCCCGGCTGAACGCGCTGCTGGGGCTGGCCGAGGCGCTCGATTGCCGCCGCCAGACGCTGCTGGGCTATTTCGGCGAAGAGGCTGCGCCTTGCGGGCATTGCGATCTGTGCGACAGCCCGCCGGAACGCTTCGACGCCACCGAGGCGGTGCGCAAGGCGCTTTCGGCGATGCTGCGGACGGGCGAATATTTCGGCACCGGCCATCTGATCGACATTCTCACCGGGGCCGATACCGCCAAGATCCGCGAGCGCGGCCATGACAAGCTGCCGACCTACGGCGTCGGGCGCGAATTCGACAAGCGCGGCTGGCAGGCCGTGTTCCGCCAGATGATGGGCCGCGATCTGGTGCGCCCCGATCCCGAACGCCACGGCGCGCTCCGGATGATGGACCCGGCACGCCCGATCCTGAAGGGCGAGGCGACGATCGAGCTGCGCCGCGACACCATCGCCGCGGCCGCCGCCGCCCGGCCCGCCGTCAGGATGCTGGTCAGCGAGGAGGACGCGCCGCTCTTGTCGGCGCTGAAGGCCAAGCGCCGGGCGCTGGCCGAGGCTGCGGGCGTGCCCGCCTATATCATCTTCACCGACCGCACCCTGATCGAGATGGCCGAGACCCGCCCCGCCAGCCTCGACGCCATGGCGCGGGTCTCGGGCGTCGGGGCCACCAAGCTCGAGCGCTATGGCGCCGACTTCCTGAAGGTCGTCACCGGCGCCGAGGCCGAGATGCCCCACCCCGCCCGGCGCAAGCTGGCGGGCGGCGGGGCGGCCTCGCTTTACGACCGGCTGATGGCCGCGCAGAACAGGCTCGCCCGGGGCGAGGATGGCTGCGAAAAGCCGCTCAGTTGTTCTGCCTCGCAGGTGGCCAAGCTGGCCGAGATCCGGCCCTCGGACATGGGCACGCTGACCCGGCTTCTGGGCGAACGCCGGGCCGACCGCTTCGGCGCGGCCTTCCTCGACGTGCTGGCCGAGGGCTGAGGCGCCTTTACCCCGGCCGCAGGGCTGCTATCAGTCGCGCGAGGTTGCAGGAGGTTCCCCATGCTTGTGGTGATTTCGCCCGCCAAACGGCTTGACGAGAAGCCCGGTCCCGATGTCGGCCAGACGACGCGGCCCGAGTTTCAGGCTGAAGCCACCCATCTGGCCGGGGTGGCGGCGCGGCTTTCGCCCGACGACCTGCGCGGGCTCATGCATATCAGCGACAGCCTCGCCTGTCTGAACGCCGGACGGTTCGCGGGGTTTCAGGCGGACCCCGATTCCGAGGCGGTGAAACCCGCCGTCCATCTTTTCGACGGCGATACCTATGCCGGGCTCGATGCCGGATCGCTCGATCCCGATGACCTGCGCTATGCCCAAGGCCATCTGCGCATCCTGTCGGGGCTTTACGGGCTTTTGCGACCGCTCGATGCGATCCAGCCGCACCGGCTGGAAATGGGCAGCCGTCTGGCGACCGAAAAGGGCGCCTGCCTGTACGATTTCTGGGGCGACCGGGTCGCCGAGGCGCTGAACCGCGCGGCCGAGGCGGCGGGCACGCACTTTCTGGTGAACTGCGCCAGCAAGGAATACTTCACCGCTGCCGACCGGACCGCACTAAGGCCCAAGGTCGTCACGCCGGTCTTTTTCGAGGAACGCCCCTCGGGGCCGAAGATCGTCAGCTTCTATGCCAAGAAGGCGCGGGGCGCGATGGCGCGCTTCATCGTCGAACGCCGCCTGACCGCCCCCGAGGGCCTGAAGGATTTCGACGCGGGCGGCTACCGGTTCCGGCCCGAGGTGTCCGACGACAGCACGCTCGTCTTCCTGCGGGACGGCGACTCCTGACGGAAAGCCCGGCTCACGCCTCCCCCGCCGCCGCCCCCGGCAGGATCGGCAGGCGGTTGTCGGGGCGGTAGGCCTCCAGCGTCTCGACGATCTCGGCCTTGCGCAAGGGCTTGGTCAGGCAGCCGTCAAGCCCGGCTTCGAGGATCTCGAGGACATCGCCGCTGAGTGCATGGGCGGTCAGCGCGATCACCGGCACCGGCGCGACCCCGGTTCCGGCCTCGAGCGCGCGGATCCGGCGCGTGGCTTCCTTGCCGTCGCAGCCCGGCATCGAGATGTCCATCAGGATCAGGTCGGGGCGGGCCTCGGCGAAGGCGTCGACCGCCTCGTTCCCGTCCTTGGCAAAGCGGATCTCGAGCGCGAGCCCGCCCAGCATCTTTTCCAGAACCAGCCGGTTCGTGCGGTTGTCCTCGGCCGCGAGCACCCGCATCGGGAGGACGCCGCCCGGTGCCGGATCACCGGTCGAGGCGTCCGGCGCAGGCAGCGCGGCGGGGGCGGCGGTGGCCGGTCCGGGCGGCGCAAGCTTCGCCACCGCCTCGAAAAGCGCGCGCCGCAGCAGCGGCTTTTGCAGCACCATGTCGATCCCGCTCGACTGGGGATCGTCGGTCGCGCGCATCCGCATCGGGTTCGAGGACAGCATCAGGATCGGACCCGCATAGCCGCCGTCGCGCAGCGCCCGCGCGAAGGACATGCCGTCCATCCCGGGCATGCGGTGATCGGTTATGACAAGATCGAAACCCTGGGCGTCCTGAAGCGCGAGTTCGCCGCAGATATGGGAAACCACCTCCAGCCCCAGCTGGGCCAGCTGGCGTTCGAGGATGGTGCGGTTCACCTCCTGATCGTCGACCACCAGCACCCGCCGCGCGCCGATGGCGGGCGCAACCGGCAGGTCGTCGGCCTCTTCGCAGACCGGAAGCGTCAGGCGGATGCCGAAACAGGCGCCTTCGCCCTTTTCCGAGACCAGCCAGATCTCGCCCTCCATCATGCCCACCAGCCGCTTGGTGATGGCGAGGCCCAGCCCGGTGCCCTCGAACTTGCGGTTCTCCTGGTCGTCGACCTGGTTGAACTCGCCGAAGATATGCTCTTGCAGATCGGGAGAGATGCCGATGCCGGTATCCTCCACGATCAGGTGGATCTGGTAGCTGCCGGGCGCGTCCTCGATGCCAACGACACGCACCAGCACATGGCCTTCCTCGGTGAACTTGACCGCATTGCCGACGAGGTTGGTGAGGATCTGCCGCACCCGCACCCCGTCGCCCACGAAGCGCGTGGGCAGGAAGATGTCGTAATCGATCAGCATGTCGAGCTGCTTGTCCCGGGCCGGAGCCTGCAGCAGCATCACCACCTCGTGGATGATCCGTTCCAGATCGAAGGGTTCGGGATGCAGGGTCAGCTTGTCGGCCTCGATCTTGGAATAATCGAGCACGTCGTTCAAAAGCCCCAGAAGCGCCTCGCCCGACTCGCGGATGGTATGGGCGTAAAGCCGCTGTTCTTCGGACATGTCGGTTTCGCACAACAGTTCGGCCATGCCGACCACGCCGTTCATCGGGGTCCGCAGCTCGTGGCTCATGTTGGCGAGGAAGGCCGACTTGGCGCGGTTCGCGGCCTCGGCGGCGACGCGGGCCTGATCCAGCGCCTCCTGCTGGCGCTTCTGCTCGGTGATGTCGACCCGAAGCCCGACGATCCCGCCATCGGGGGTGCGCTGTTCGAGGATGCGCAGCCAGCGCCCGTCGGCCAGCCGCTGCTCGACCGGCGCCCCGGGCTTCTGGTGGTTGGTCATCCGCTCGGTCAGCCACTCTTCCTCGCGGCCCAGGGCCTCGGGATACTGGCCATGTGCCAGACCGTGACGCAGCACGTCCTCGAACCTGGCCCCCGGGACCATGGCCTCGGCGCTTTCGGCATAGAACTCGCGGTAGCGGTCGTTGCACATCACCAGCCGGTCTTCGTAGTCGTACAGCACGAAGGCGTCGGGGATCGCCTCGACCGAGGCCCACATCCGCATCATGTCGGTGATGTTGATGCCGAGGCAGACCATATCGCCCGAGGGTGTGCGGCGGTCGATCAGCTTGATGTATTCGCCGGTCCAGAGCCGGACCACCCGCGAGGGCACCGGATCGAGATGCCAGCGCGACAGCAGATCCTCGGCGAATTCCTGCGGGCGTTCGTCGCCGATGTCGAACAGCCCCTCCTCGACCGCCAGCCGGATGATCTCGTCATAGCGCGCGCCGGGCGCGACCGCCTCGAGCCCCTCGAACAGCTCGAAGAAGGCATTGTTGGCGATCACCAGCCGGTCGTCGGCATCGAACAGCGAAAAGCCGTCCTTGACGGTTTCGAGCGAGTCCCAGAGCCGCTGCTTGGCCACGGTGAAGGCCTTCGAGACCTCGGCCAGTTCGCTCATCACCTTGTTGTTGCGGCCGCGCAGTTCCTCGGCGGTCTGGCGGGTCTGGACGATCTCTTCGGACAGGGCACGGGCATGCAGCGCCAGACGGCGGTTCGCTTCGAACAGCTCGCGGCTTTTCTGTTCCAGCAGGCGTTCTGCCGCCAGACGGGCGCGCCGTTCCTTGGCCAGCTTGTCATGCAGATCCATTCCGGACCCCTGGTAATCGTTTCTCCGGTATTGGGCGCGTCACGGTGAACAGCCGATTAACGCGGCCGGGAATCCTTGCCAAATACGCGCGTGACGTGTCAGCATCCCGGCAATTTCAGCCTGACGAGGAGGCCTCGATGGCCCGTTCAGCCGCCCTTCTGGCCCTTGCCCTCACCGCCCTTGCAACCCTGACGACCGGCGCGGCCGCCCAGTCCTTGGCCCAGTCCGAGGGCAGCCCGCTGCCCGACCGCCGCGCCGTGCTGTGGCGCGACATGGACTTTCCGGGCGGCGATCTTCGGACCCTTCTCGACACCAGCTTGCCGGGCTGCCTGCGCGCCTGCCTGAGCGATGCGCGCTGCGCCGCCTTCACCTTCAACGCCCGTTCCAGCGCCTGTTTCCCCAAGTCCCGGGCCGAGGCGCCTACGCCCTATTCCGGGGCCGTCTCGGCCCGGATCGTGGCGACCGACCCGGCGGTTCTCGCCGCCGCCCCGGCCCGCGCGGCCGAACTGGACTTCCTGCGCGCCAGCGATCTGGCCGAGGCCCGCGCGCAGGCCGAGAAACTGCCGCAGGACCATCCGGTCGATGGCGCCACACTGGAGGAACTGCGCCGCGCGGCGACCTCTGCCCGCGCCGCGAACCGCCCGACCGAAGCGCGCCGCCTGCTGGGCGCCGCGGTGGCGCTCAGCGACGATGCCGCCGCCTGGACCGACTATGCCGCCGCCTCGGCCGCGCTGTCGCCCGAGGACAGCAGCGCCCGTGGCGACGCCCTTTCGGCGGCGGTCAACGCCTATCTGCGCGGTGGCGCCCCGGCCGTGCGGGCCCGCGCGCTCGAGGTGATGGCTGGCGCGCTCGAGGATCTCGGCCGTGGCCGCGACATGATCCCGGCGCTGCGGCTGGCCCGGGATCTCGCCCCCCGGGACGAGCTGACCGCGCGGCTGGACGAGGCCATCGGCAAATACGGCTTCCGGATCACCGGAACCGTGGTCGAAAGCGATGCCGCCCGACCCCGGATCTGCGCCGAATTCTCCGAAAACCTGGTCAAGGCCCGGATCGATTACGCCCCCTTCGTGCAATTGCCCGACCCGGGCCTGGCCGTAACCGCCGAGGACCGGCGGCTGTGCGTCGAGGGGCTGAGCCATGGCGAAACCTACCGGCTGACTTTCCGCGCCGGTCTGCCTGCAGCAAGCGGCGAGACGCTGGCCAAGCCCGTGACGCTGACCCAGTATGTGCGCGACCGCAGCCCCTCGGTCCGGTTTCCGGGCCGCGCCTATGTGCTGCCGAAAGCAGGCGGCACCGCCCTGCCCGTCGTCACCGTCAATTCCGACCGGCTCGATCTGACGCTTTACCGGATGTCCGACCGGAACCTACTGCGGTCTGTGCAGAACGGCTATTTCGGCGAGCCGCTGTCGCCCTGGGAGGAAGAGACCGTCTCGACCGATCTGGCCGAAAAGGTCTGGTCGGGAACCGCCGAGGTCGGGCGCGATCTCAACCGCGACGTGACCACGCGGCTGCCGCTCGACGAGGCGCTGGCGGGCCAGCCCGCCGGGATCTATGCGCTGAAGGCCGCGATCCCCGGCGAGGACCCCTATGACGTGCCTGCCGCGACCCAGTGGTTCGTGCTGTCCGATCTGGGGCTTGCCAGCATGAGCGGCACCGACGGGCTGCATGTCTTCGTGCGCGCGCTTGGCAGTGCCGAGCCCAAGGCCGGGGTCAAGGTCTCGCTGCTGTCCCGCGCGAACGAGGTTCTGGGCAGTGCCACCACCGACGAACAAGGCTATGCGCGGTTCGAACCGGGGCTCACGCGCGGGCGCGCGGGCGCGGCCCCCGCCATGCTGACCGCCGAGGACGGGACCGCCGACATCGCTTTCCTGTCGCTGACCGATCCCGAATTCGACCTGTCGGACCGGGGTGTCGAGGGCCGCGAGCCCGCGCCGCCCATCGACGTCTTCCTGACCACCGATCGTGGCGCCTACCGCACCGGCGAGACCGTGCATGCCACCGCGCTGACGCGCGACGACCGGGCCGAGGCCATCGCCGATCTGCCGCTGACTGCGATCCTGTCGCGCCCCGACGGGCTGGAACATGCCCGCCAGCTGTCGCCGGGCGGCATCGCGGGCGGCCATGTCTTCGATCTGGACATCGCCGGAACCGCACCGCGCGGCACCTGGACGCTCGATCTCTATGCCGACCCCGAGGCGCCTGCGCTGGCCTCGTCCAAGATCCTGGTCGAGGATTTCCTGCCCGAACGGATCGACTTCGAGCTGGGCCTGCCCGAGGCAGCCATCGACCCCGCCGCCCCGCCGCTGCTGTCGGTCGAGGCACGCTATCTTTTCGGGGCTCCCGGCGCCGATCTGCCCATCGAGGGCGAGGTGCGCCTGGCCGCCGTCTCGGGTCTGCCCGCCTATCCGGGCTTTGTCTTCGGCCGCTACGATGCCTCGGTCGCGCCCGCGATGGCCGCGATCGAAGGCGCGGGCCGTACCGATGCGGCCGGACAGGCCCGGATCGGGCTGTCGCTGCCCACCCTCAGGACCGAGGGCAAGCCGGTCGAGGCCCGGATCACCCTGCGCCTGTCCGAAGGCTCGGGGCGCCCGGTCGAACGCAGCCTCACCCGCCCCGTCGTGCCGTCCGGCCCGATGGTCGGGATCAAGCCGCGCTTTGACGGCGACCTGCCCGAAGGCGCCGAGGCCGGGTTCGACCTGATCGCGCTCGGGACCGACGGCCGTCCCGAGAACACGCCGCTCCACTGGGCGCTGAACCGGGTCGAGACCCGCTATCAGTGGTACCGCGTCGATGGCGACTGGCGGTGGGAGCCGATCACCACCCGCGAGCGCATCTCCGAAGGCGAGACCCGGCCCGAGGACGGCCGCGCCTCTATCGCGGTGCCGGTGCGCTGGGGGCGCTACGAGCTGGTGGCCGAGCGCCGCGAGGGCGCCTGGGCCGAGGCCGCGGTCGCCTTCGATGCCGGCTGGTACGCGCCCGCCGATGCCAGCACCACGCCCGACATGCTGGAGCTGTCCCTGGACAAGCCCGCCTATCGCCCCGGCGAGACCGCGACGCTGAGGATCGTGCCGCGCCAGGCCGGCAAGGGGCTGGTCACGGTGATGTCGAACCGGCTGATCGACATGGTGCCGGTCGATCTGACCGAGGGCGAGAACGTCCTCCGCCTGCCCGTGACAGACGACTGGGGGTCGGGGGCCTATGTCGCCGCGACCCTGATCCGGCCGATGGACCTGCCCGCGGGCCATAACCCGACCCGGGCGCTGGGTCTGGCCCATGCCGCGGTCGACCCCGGCCCGCACCGTCTGGCCGCCGCCTTCGAGGTCCCGGCCGAGGCCGAGCCGCGCCAGCCGCTCGACATCGCGCTGAAGGTCGAGGGCATCGCTCCGGGCCAAACCGCATATGCCACAATCGCCGCCGTCGATCTGGGCATCCTGAATGTCACGGGCTTTGCCAGCCCCGACCCGGACAATCACTATTTCGGGCAGCGAAAGCTCGGGATGGGACTGCGCGACGTCTACGGGCGGCTCATCGACGGGCTGAACGGCGCCATGGGCACGGTGCGCTCGGGCGGCGACGGCACGGCCGGGATGCGGCGGCAGGCGCCGCCCCCGACCGAGGAACTGGTCGCGCTGTTCTCGGGGCCGGTGACGGTGGGCGCGGACGGGATCGCCCGTGCCCGGCTCGACATCCCGGCCTTCAACGGCACGCTCCGGCTGATGGCGGTCGCCTGGTCGCCGACCGGGGTCGGTCAGGCCGAGGCCGATATCCTGATCCGCGATCCGGTGGTGGTGACGGCAAGCCTGCCGCGCTTCCTCGCGCCCGGCGACGAAGGCCGCCTGCTGCTGGAGCTTGTCCATGCCGAAGGCCCGGCCGGACGGATGCCGCTGAGCGTCACTGCCGAGGGCGTCACCCTCGATCCGGCCGCGATCCCCGAGGCGGTCGAGCTGGCCGAGGGCGGCAAGACCGCGCTGTCGATCCCGATCAAGGCGGGCATGCCGGGGGTTCACCATGTCGAGGTCGCCCTGACCACGCCCGATGGCAAGGTGTTGAGCCGGATCCTGACGCTGCCGGTCGAGGTCACCGACCCAGAGGTCGTGCGGACCTCGCGCTTTACCCTCGCCGACGGACAAAGCTTCACCGCCGATGACGCCTTGTTCGCCGACATGCTGCCCGGGACCGGGCGCGCGACGCTGGCGCTTGGCCCGATCGCGCGGCTCGATGCGGCGGGGCTGCTGGCCGGCCTCGACCGCTATCCCTATGGCTGCACCGAGCAGGTGACGTCGAAGGCGCTGCCGCTGCTCTATCTCGACCAGGTGGCCGAGGCGCTGGGGCTTGTCACCCGCGACCGGCTGGCCGAGCGGCTGGATCAGGCGGTGACCGAGGTGCTGGCCAACCAGTCGCCCTCGGGCGGGTTCGGGCTCTGGGCCCCGGGCGAGGGCGATTTCTGGCTCGACGCCTATGTCACCGATTTCCTGTCGCGCGCCCGCGCGCAGGGCGTGACGGTGCCCGACCGGGCCTTCGGAATGGCGCTCGACAACCTGCAGAACCGGGTCAATTACGCGCCCGATTTCGACGATGGCGGCGAGGATATCGCCTATGCGCTGATGGTGCTGGCGCGCGAGGGCAAGGCCGCGATGGCCGATCTGCGCTACTATGTCGACACCAGGGCCGAGGCCTTCGCGACGCCGCTGGCCGCCGGGCAGCTTGGCGCGGCGCTGGCCGCCTATGGCGACCCGACGCGGGCCGATCTGATGTTCGCCCGCGCCGCCCGGATGATGGCCGGGCGGATTGGCCGGGACGAGCCGCCGGTCTGGCGCACCGATTACGGCACCGACCTGCGCGACGCGGCGGGGCTTCTGACGCTGGCCCTCGCCGCCGGCAGCACCGCCGTCGACCGCGACGCGCTGACCGGCTATCTGGCGGCGACCGACCGGCCGCTATCGACCCAGGAGGCCAGCTGGATGCTGCTGGCCACCCACGAGTTGATCGACCGCCCCGGGGCAGAGGGCTTCACGCTGAACGGCGCGCCCCTGACCGGACCGCTGGTGCGGCTTCTGGCCCCCGGCGATGGCCCGGCGGTGCTGGGCAATGCAAGCGGCCGCGCCGAGACGCTGACCGTCACCAGCTTCGGCGTGCCCGAGGTGCCGGACCCCGCGGGCGGCAATGGCTATGCCATCTCGCGACAGCACTACACGCTGGAAGGCGATCCGGTCACGCTTGACGCCGTGCCGCAGGGCACCCGGATCGTGACGGTTCTGGAGGTCACGCCCTTCTCGGCCGATCAGGCCCGGCTGATGGTCTCGGACCCGATCCCGGCGGGCTTCGAGATCGACAACCCGAACCTGCTTCGAGCGGGCGACATCCGGGCGCTCGACTGGCTTGGCACCACCGCCGAGGTGCAACACAGCGAGGCAAGGCAGGACCGGTTTCTTGCCGCCATCGACTGGGGGTCGGCCGATCCGTTCCGGCTGGCCTATATCCTGCGCGCCACCGCGCCCGGGACCTATCGCGCCCCTGCGGCCAGCGTCGAGGACATGTACCGCCCCGACCGCCGCGCCTGGACCGATGCGGGTCGCGCCAGCGTCACGCCATGAGGGCGCTTCTGCCCGCGCTGGCGGCGGTGCTGTTCCTCGGCGCCGCCGCGCGCGATGCCGTTGACCGCTGGATCGACGCGACCGTGCTGCCGCCGCTGGCCACTGAGACTTCGGTCGAGGTGCTCGACCGGCATGGCACGCTGCTGCGCGCCTATACCGTCGAGGACGGGCGCTGGCGGCTGGCGGCCAGCCCCGACGGGGTCGACCCGCTTTATCTGAAGATGCTCGTCGCCTATGAGGACCGCCGGTTCCGGTCCCATCCCGGCATCGACGCGCGCGCTCTCCTGCGCGCGGCGGGCCAGGCGCTGGCGCAGGGCCGGATCGTCTCGGGCGGCTCGACCCTGTCGATGCAGACGGCGCGGTTGCTGGAAGACAGCGGCACCGGGCGCTGGGCGGGCAAGCTCCGGCAGATGCGGGTGGCGCTGGCGCTGGAACGGCGGATCGGCAAGGACGGCATCCTCGCGCTTTACCTCGCCCGCGCCCCCTTCGGCGGCAATCTCGAAGGCATCGCGGCCGGAAGCCTCGCCTGGTTCGGCAAACCGCCCGCGCGCCTCGGCCCGGCCGAGGCCGCGCTGCTGGTCGCGCTGCCGCAATCGCCCGAAACCCGCCGCCCCGACCGCGCGGCCGACGCCGCCCGGATCTCCCGCGACCGGGTGCTGGCGCGGATGGCAGAGGCGGGCGTTCTGGACCCCGAAACCGCCGCCCGCGCCGCCCTTGTCCCCGTGCCCACGACCCGCCGCCCCTTCCCCGAGCTTGCGCCCCATCTGGCCGACCGCGCCCGCGCCGCCGAGCCGGGGGCGCGGATCCACCGCCTGACCCTCGATGCGGGCCTGCAGGCGCGGCTGGAAACGCTTGTCCGCGACACCGTCCGCCCGATGGGGGCGCGGCTCTCGGCGGCGCTGATCGTGGCCGATCACCGGACCGGCGAGATCCTGGCCGAGATCGGCAGCCCCGATTACACCGACATCGCCCGGGACGGCTTCGTCGACATGGCGGTGGCGACGCGCTCGCCAGGCTCGACGCTGAAACCGCTGATCTACGGCCTCGCCTTCGCCGAGGGGCTCGCCCATCCCGAAACCCTGATCGAGGACCGCCCGACCGCCTTCGGCACCTACCGCCCGTCGAATTTCGACGGTCGCTACCGTGGCACCCTGCCGGTCCGCGCCGCCCTTCAGGCCTCGCTCAACATCCCCGCCGTGGCCCTGACCGAGGCGCTGGGCCCGGCCCGGCTGCTGGCCCGGCTGAAACGCGCGGGCGCTGGCCCGGTCCTGCCCGACGGCCCGCCCGGGCTCGCCATCGCGCTGGGCGGGCTCGGCCTGACGCTCGAGGACCTGGCCCGGCTCTATGCCGCCCTGGCCGAGGGCGGGCGCCCGGTGCCGCTTTACTGGCGCATCGGCGCTGCGCCCGCCGCCGACGGCCCGCCGGTGCTGACCCCCGAGGCTGCCTGGCAGGTCGCCGACATCCTGCGCGGCGTACCCGCGCCCGCCAGCGCGCCGCAAGGCCGGATCGCCTTCAAGACCGGCACCTCCTACGGCCATCGCGACGCCTGGGCGGTGGGCTTCGACGGGCGCCATGTGGTGGCGGTCTGGATCGGCCGCCCCGACGGCACCCCGGTACCGGGCGCCTTCGGGGCCGACCGCGCGGCACCGCTGCTGTTCGACGCCTTCGCCCGACTCGGGCCGCCCGAGGCGCTGCCCCCGCCCCCGCCCGGCACGCTGATCGCGGCCAACAGTGCCCTGCCCGCGCCGCTCCGCCGCTTCGCCCGGCCGGGCGAGAGCCCCGGCACCGACCCGCTGCGCCTGGCCTTCCCGCCCGACGGCGCCGACCTGACGCTCGACGGGGCGCCCCTTGCGGTCAAGATCGAGGGCGGCACGCCGCCCTTCACCCTGCTGGCCGATGGCCGCCCCCTCGCCACCGGCCTCCGGCACCGGACCGCCGCCCTGCCTGCGCCGGGGCCGGGCTTTGTGACGCTCTCGGCCATCGACGCCGCCGGGCACGCCGCCCGCGCCCGCCTGCACCTGACCGACTGACAGCCCCTGTTTTCTTCTTGGCAAAAATACCCGAACCGGCGCGCCCGGCAGGGGCGCGCCCCAGTGACGGAATGGCCCCGAAGGGGCCTCCGCCGGATCAGATCCGTTCCAGCGCCAGCGCGATCCCCTGACCGCCACCAATGCACATGGTCACCAGCGCGCGCCGCGCCCCGGTCCGCTCCAGTTCGTAGATCGCCTTGACCGTCAGGATCGCGCCGGTCGCCCCGACCGGATGGCCCAGCGCGATGGCCCCGCCATTGGGGTTCACCTTCGCCGGGTCGAGCCCCAGCATCCGGCTGACCGCCAGCGCCTGCGCGGCAAATGCCTCGTTGCTTTCGACCACGTCGAACGCGTCCGGCGCCAGACCGGTCCGCGCACACAGCGCCTCGACCGCGGGCACCGGCCCGATCCCCATCACCTCGGGCGCCACCCCGGCATGGGCATAGCCGACGACCCGGGCCAGCGGCACCAGATCGGCCGCCCCGGCCGCCGCCTCGCGCGCCAGAACCAGCGCCGCGGCCCCGTCATTGAGGCCGCTCGCATTGCCCGCCGTCACGCTGCCGTCCTTGCGGAAGGCGGGCCGGAGCGCCGCCAGCGCCTCGGGGCTCGTGGCCTTGGGGTGCTCGTCGACCTTGAAGGCGACGGTCTCGCGCCGCTTCTGCACCTCGACCGGAACGATCTGGGCGTCGAACCGGCCCTCGGCGATGGCCCAGGCCGCACGCTCCTGGCTCTGCATCGCGAAGGCGTCCTGATCGGACCGCGACACGCCATGGGCCGCGGCCACATTCTCGGCGGTCACGCCCATATGGCCGGTTCCGAACGGGCAGGTCAGCGCCCCAAGCATCATGTCGGCGGCGGGCGTGTCGCCCATCTTCCGGCCCCAGCGCGCGTCCGGCAGGATATGGGGCGCGCGGCTCATGCTTTCGGCCCCGCCCGCCAGCCCGAAATCGGCCTCGTTCAGCATCAGCGCCTGCACCACCGACACAATGGCCTGCGCCCCCGACCCGCACAGCCGGTTGACGTTCATCGCGGGCACCGTGTCGGGCACGCCCGCCTCCAGCGCCGCGACCCGGCTGAGATACATGTCGCGCGGCTCGGTATTGATGACATGCCCGAAGGCCACATGCCCGACCCGGTCGGCCGGAAGCTTCGCGCGCGTCAGCGCGGCTTTCGCCACCGTCGCGCCCAGCGCAATCGGCGCTACGCCCGCCAGGCTGCCCCCGAAGGTGCCGATCGCGGTCCGCGCGGCCCCCAGGATCACAATTCCGGTCATTGTCGGCCTCCTCCCCTCATCCACCGGTGCGGCGGGCTCTCTGCCACGCGGCGCCCCGGCCCCGCTGCCAGCCTGATCCCGGCGGGGCTGTAAATCTAGTGTGAAAAAACCGGTTGCAGTGACCAGTCGAGTAGCAGAGGTTAACGCCCGAACAGCGGATAAGAACAAGAACCGGTGTGGGAGACTGCGATGAGGAGAGGGGCCGTCCGCGGCGACCTGAGGGTCGCGCCGGAATCGTTGCCTTCTTTCGCCTCCCGATCCGGCAAATCCGCCGACGCGTCGGCATCCCGGGCCTGTCCCTGCCCGGTCCGCCGGTGGAGGATGCGTGATGCCCTATGACTACAAGCCGCTTCCCTATTCCGCGCCGCCCGGGCTGAGCGGACCCGAACCGCGCCACCGCGTCGTGGTGGTCGGCGCGGGGCCGGTCGGGCTGGCGATGGCGCTGGATCTCGCGCGTCTCGGCATCGCCTCGGTGGTGCTCGAGGACAAATCCTCGGTCATGGTCGGCTCGCGCGCCATCGTCTGGTCCGAGCGCAGCCTGCAGCTTTTCGCGCGGCTCGGGATCGTCGATCAGGTGATGGCCCGCGCCGTACCCTGGAGCATCGGTCGAATCAGCCACGGCGATGACGAGATCTTCAGCTTCGACATGGCCGGGACGACCACCGGCCGCTTCCCGCCCTTCGCCAATCTGCAGCAATACCATATCGAGGACATCCTGATCGCGCGCGCGCTGGCCGAGCCGCTGATCGACCTGCGCTTCCGCAACCGGCTGACCGGCGTCGACCAGGACGAGACCGGGGTCGAGCTGTCGGTCAAGACACCCGACGGCCCCTACAGGCTTTCGGCCGACTACCTGCTGGCCTGCGATGGTGCCCGGTCGCTGACGCGCGCGCTGATGGATCTGGATTTCGAGGGCGAGTTCTACGAAGAACGCTTTCTGGTCGCCGATATCGAGATGGAGGCCGATTTCCCGGCCGAGCGCTGGTTCTGGTTCGACCCCTCGTTCCATTCCGGCCAGTCGGCGATGCTGATGCCCCAGGCCGACAATGTCTACCGCATCGACCTGCAGCTGGGGCGCCTGGCCAATGCCGGGGAAGAGGCGCGGCCGGACCGGGTGATCCCGCGCATCCAGGCGGTGGTGGGCCCCGATTTCGATCTGGAATGGGTGTCGATCTACACCTTCCAAAGCCGCAGGCTGGCCGAGTTCGTGCATGGCCGGGTGATCTTTCTGGGCGATGCCGCGCATCTGGTGCCGCCCTTCTCGGCCCGGGGCGCCAATGGCGGGTTGCGGGATGTCGAGAACCTGGGCTGGAAGCTGGCCGCCGTGCTGGAAGGCCGGGCCGACGAGCGGCTGCTGGACAGCTACAACCGCGAACGGGTGCAGGCCGCCGACGAGAACCTGCGCGACTCGGCCCGGGCCGCGAGCTTCATCTCGCCCGCCCCGGGGGTCGAGCGGCTGTTTCGCGACCAGGTGCTGACGCTGGCCCGCGAGACCGCCTTTGCCCGCGAATGGGTCAATGCCGGACGGCTGGCCGTGCCCTGCATCTATGCGACCGGCGCACCCGACGACCCGCGTCTGCCGGACGAGGCCCGGCCCGGCGCCGCGGCGCCCGAGGCGCGGATCGGCAATGGCTGGCTGCTGGACCAGATCGGCCCCGGGCCGACGCTGCTGGCGATCAACTGCACGGCCCCCGACGGGCTGCAAATTCCGGCGCTGTCGGTGCGGGCCGATCCCGCGCTTCGGACCCGCTATCTGGGCGATGCCGAGCGGGCGCTGTATCTGATCCGGCCCGATCTGGTGGTGGCCGCGCGCTGGGTGACGGCCGAGCCCCGGGCGGTTTCGGCCGCCATCCGGGCGATGTGGGAGGGACGGGAATGAAACTGATCACCGACCCGAACCTGCCCGACCATGACGGGTTCTTCGCCGAGCTTCTGGCCGCCCATAGGGGCCTCTCGGATGCCGAAAGCCAGGCGCTGAATGCGCGGCTGATCCTGATTCTCGCCAATCATGTCGGCGACCGCGAAACCCTGACCGAGGCGCTGGACCTCGCCCGGGGCCGCTGAGGGCCGGAACAGGTTTCCCGACAGAGGAAGGGCCCCGCCCGGTTTCCCGGACGAGGCCCCTTCGCGGAGAGATAATGGTTCAGGCGCTGGCCTGGCCGAACTGGCCGGGCGCGACACCCAGGGCTTGCAGCGCCGTCGCGGCGATGTCCTGCGCGGTCAGCTGCGCCTCGGCATACATCTCGGCCGGGCTGCCCTGTTCGATGAAGGCATCGGGCAACGTCATGGTCCGGATCGCCAGCCCGCGATCCAGCCGCCCGGTCCGGGCCAGCCAGTGCAGGACGAGCGCGCCGAAGCCGCCCTCGGCGCCATGCTCGACGGTGATCAGCGCCTCGTGCTCTTTCGCCAGTCGGGCGATCAGATCGGTATCGAGGGGCTTGGCAAAGCGCGCATCGGCGACGGTGACGGAAACGCCCCGCGCCTCCAGCGCGTCGGCCGCGGCCAGGCAGTCGACCAGCGGCGCCCCGAAGGACAGAAGCGCGACCTTGCTGCCTTCGCGCACGACACGGCCCTTGCCGATCTCGAGGATCTGCCCGCGCTCGGGCATCTCGACGCCCATCCCTTCGCCGCGCGGATAGCGGAACGAGATCGGGCCCTCGTCATAGGCCGCGGCGGTCGCGACCATGTGGCGAAGCTCGGCCTCGTCGCCCGCGCCCATCACCACCATGCCCGGCAGGTTCGACAGGAAGGCCACGTCGAAGGCGCCCGCATGGGTCGAACCGTCGGCGCCCACCAGCCCGGCGCGATCGACGCAGAAGCGGACCGGCAGCTTCTGCAGCACCACGTCATGGACGATCTGGTCATAGCCCCGCTGCAGGAAGGTCGAATAGATCGCGACGAAGGGTTTCAGCCCCGAGGCCGCCATGCCGCCCGCGAAGGTCACCGCGTGCTGTTCGGCAATGCCCACATCGAAGACCCGTTTCGGGAAACGGCTCTGCAGGATGTCGAGCCCGGTGCCCGAGGGCATCGCCGCGGTGACGCCGACGATCTTGGCGTCGCGCGCGGCTTCGTCGGTCAAGGTCTGGCCGAAGACCTTGGTGTAGGAGGGCGCGTTGCTGGAGCTTTTCTTCTGCGCGCCCGAGGCCACGTCGAATTTCGCCACGCCATGGCCGCGGTCGGCCGAGCTTTCGGCCGGTTTGTAGCCCTTGCCCTTGACCGTGCAGACATGGATCAGCACCGGCCCCGAGGCCCGCGCCCGGGCGGCGCGCAGCACCGTCAGCAGCTGGCCCATGTCATGGCCGTCGATCGGGCCGATATAGTCAAAACCCAGTTCCTCGAAGAGCGTGCCGCCGCCGGGGAAGCCGGTGACCAGCTGACGCGCGCGGCGGGCGCCCTCGCGGATCGGGCCGGGAAGGGCCGCCTCGAAATCCTCGGCCATGTCCTTGAGCTTGCCCAGCGGCGTCTCGTGATAGAGCCCAGAGAGATATTTCGACATCGCGCCCACGGGCGGGGCGATGGACATCTCGTTGTCGTTCAGGATCACGAACAGGCGGCGCTTTTCATGGCCCGCGTTGTTCAGCGCCTCATAGGCCATGCCCGCGCTGATCGAGCCGTCGCCGATCACGGCGATGGCGTCGCCCGTGGGCTGGCCCATGTCGCGGCCGACGGCAAAGCCGAGCGCGGCCGAGATCGAGGTCGAGGAATGGCCCGCGCCGAAGGCATCGTATTCGCTTTCCGTGCGCTTGCAGAACCCGGCCAGCCCGCCGCCCTGACGCAGCGTGTGCATGCGGTCGCGGCGCCCCGTGAGGATCTTGTGCGGATAGCACTGGTGGCTGACGTCCCAGACCAGCTTGTCGAAAGGCGTGTTGAAGACAGCATGAAGCGCGACCGTCAGTTCGACGACCCCCAGCGACGAGCCCAGATGCCCGCCGGTCTGGGCGACGACCGAGATGACCTCTTCGCGGAGGTCCCGCGCCAGCAGCGTCAGGTCGGTCTGGCTCATGCCCTTGAGATCGGCCGGACCGGCGACACGGTCCAGAATCGGGGTCGGAGGCTTGACTGTCATGGGTCGTCTCCCGCGCGTTTCCAGTTTGAAAAAAAGCGCCGTGTGGTCTGTTCCCCACACGGCGCCAGTGTCCTGTGTCTGACAGGAAGGGAACCGGGGTGTGGAGGCCCCGAATACCGGGCCCCGCCAGGGACCCGATGAGGGGAAGGGGCGGCTCTCGCGCGCCGCCCCTTCGAAGTCAGATCATTCCGCCGGAGCGGCCAGCTCGGGCCATTCGGCGACCATGTTCTTGCCGTTCAGCGGGCTGATGACGCCCATGTGGCAGGTCATGCAGTCGATCTTGGCCGATTCATGCCCCAGGATCTCCGAGCGGGGCTCGTAATAGGTCTGGTTCATGTCGATCGACATTTGCTGCGCCAGAGTCGTCACCGACCATTGCGGCGTCACCTGGGTCGGGTCGTAGAAGGCCCGGGTGTTGTGGCAGTAGACGCAGCCGACGTTCAGCGCGTTGGCCTGATGGTTCATCAGGCTGTAGGTGCGCTCGGCATTCTGCCAGGTCGGGTCGCCCGGTTGCTGGTCGACGCGGCTTTCGGTGTCGGTGACCTTGATGGTCTCGCCGTCAAGCAGCAGTTTTTCCAGCGCATCCACCGGCAGCGAGGTGAACTGGCTGTCGGTGTACTTGCGACCCACCATCAGGCGGTTCTGCACACCGGACCAGCTTTCCATGGCGCTGTTGACATTGCCGGACTTCATCCACGAGCCGGGAGGGGTCGGCTGACCCCGGTGGCAGGTGTAGCAGTTCACGCCCTTGCCTTCGGAGGCAAGGTTATGCGTGTCCCACGAGTCGTTGAGGTACTGGGTCGCCTCGATGCAGTTCTTGGTGATCGCCAGCGTGGTCTGATCGACCTCGCCATTGTCGTAAAGCACCACATCCATGCCGACCCAGGCGCTCATCGCCTTGGTGAGCTGGTCGAAGTTGGCCTGGTCCATGTCGCCGAAGGCGATGACGCTGTCGCCGTAGGCCTCGGCCGCGGTCGGGGTGCCTTCCGGCGCCTCGACCCGGTCGAAGACCTGGTACTCGGCCTCGTAGACATCAAACTGCGGGTTGTCCTTGACGAACTTGGACACCGCCATGCCGATGCCGCGGGGGCCGGTCTGCTGGTCGATGGTGGCATTCGGGTTGCCGAAGGCCACGATGATCGCAGCCACGGCCACTGCACCGCCCACAGTCCCCACGAGGATCGCCGGACCCATCAGGTCGGTCGGGTTCTCCTCACTCCATTTGAAGAACCATTTCGGGAACTTAAGCATGATCAGCCTCCTTGCCCGACATAGGCGTCAATGCCGTAGGGCTGGGTGTACTCCGTGACGAAGTTGTGCTCCTGGGCCCAGATGAACCAGTTGTCGACGACAGTGCCCGTGAGCAGGATGCCGATCCCGCCGGTCAGCGGGGTCAGAACGGCGAACCACCACGCCCAGCGGTGGATGCCTTCCATGGTGGCGTTGAAGCCCATGGTCCAGCGCCAGAACAGGGCGGCACGCTCGGACGCGGTCCCGCGGTCGTAGATCTGCTCCAGCTCGCGGTCGCCGCCGAAGCGGGTCACGGCGAGGATGGTGCCGCCATGCATCGCGAAGAGCAGGGCCGAACCGTAGAGGAACGCGATCGAGAGCGCGTGGAACGGGTTGTAGTAGAGGTTGCCGTACCGGATCGAGAAGGCGGTGGTCCAGTCGAGGTGCGGGAAGATGCCGTAGGGCACCATTTCCGACCAGGAGCCCATCAGCAGCGGGCGGAAGAAGCCCAGCACCATGAACAGCCAGATCGCCGACAGGAACGCCCAGGCAATGTGCTTGCCCATCTTGTGCTCGACGGCGAGCATGTAGGTCCGTGCCCACCAGGCCCAGACCGAGATCAGCAGGAAGAAGCTGGCGACCATGTACCAGCCGCCTTCCTTCAGCGGCGGAATGCGCAGGCCGTATTCCGGCGAGGGCGGCTCAAGCGCCAGCCAGAAGCCCTGACGCAGGAACTGCACCAGCGACCAGTCGACCTGGGCCAGCATGTTGAGCCCGATGATGAGGAACGCGAAGGCGCCCGCGATCACCGAGATCACACCGGTATAGCCCAGATAGATCGGGCCGAGCTGCGCATTGCCGAGCCAACCGAGGATGGAGAAGTGGCCGATACCGGCGGCACGCTCTTCCATCATGTTGTTCTCGTTGTCCATGCCCCAGTCGCCGGGACCCTGGACCTGCACCTGGGTGAAGATGTTCTGATATTCAGCCATGGTTACATGCTCCCCTGGACAGCCGGAATGGCTTCGGGCCAGATCGGCAGGTTGCTCCACCAGGTCCACCATTCGGGCCAGCCCTCGGTCCAGAGCGGACCGGAGATGATGATGCAGACCGCCGAGAAGAAGACCGCGTTGATGGCCAGAAGCCAGCCGGCGCGGTGGATCCCGAGCGTCCCGATCGAATAGCCGATGAGGTCACGGAAGAAGCTGTCTTCGTGATCCGGCGTTTTCGCCTCTTCACCCTTTTCGGGGTTGCAGGCCGACAGGATCAGACCACCATGCAGCGCGAGCGCCAGACAGGTGGCGAAGAACAGCGACACGCCCAGCATGTGGAACGGGTTATAGTGGAAGTGCAGGTAGTGGTAGCCGGTGTTCGACACCCAGTCGAGATGGGTGAAGATGCCATAGGGGAACGCATGCCCCCAGGCGCCCATCAACATCGGGCGGAACACTTGCAGCGTCACATAGGCGAAGATCGCCACGCTGAAGGCGATCGGAATGTGGTAGCCGATGCCGAGCTTGCGGCAGATCTCCACTTCGCGAAGAGCCCAGCTCACGAACGCGCCGATAGCGCAGAGCGTGATGAATTGCCAAAGCCCGCCCTCGGCGAGCGGCGCGATGCTGAGCCCGTAGCTGAGATCCGGCGGCGCGATGTGGATCTTCAGCGGGTTGAATGTCCCCTGAAGCGCGGCGCCCCAGAAGATCATGGCGGTTCCGAGGGTGGCGAAGAAGATCGTCGTCACTCCGAAGAAGCCCACAAAGAAAGGCCCCACCCAAAAGTCGAACAGATCGCCACCGATGAGCGTCCCTCCACGGACGCGATACTTTCTCTCAAAACTGAGCAGTGCCATCGTCTGTCTCCGCAAATGGCGGCCGTGTCCGTCCGGGCCTCAGCCGTCCTTGTTCTTGAGATTGCCGCGGGCGGGAGATCGGGGCTCCCGCCCGCAGCGTTTGGTGTCACTTCCGACTGCTCACATCCGGAAGCCACGAGGACGCTTACGCGCCAGCGGCTTTCTCGGCGGCGATGGTCAGCCAGTTGAAGTAGTCCGTGCTGAGCAGGACGAGGTGAATCATCACAGCCAGCAGGAACAGGAAGACGCCCTGCGCAACGAGCACGCGACGGGGGTCGAAGATCATCCAGATCTTGTAGAATTTAGCCATTTCTCAGGTCCTCTTCTCAGAGCCACGGGCGCCAGATGTACACTGCCAGGTGAGCCAGAACGGCGACGGCCGAGAACAGCCAAAGCCCGCTCATGTAGACAGCGTGAATTTCTTGCGCCTGCTCGTCGGTCAGACCGGTGAACGACACGTCAGATTCAGCCATTAACTTTCCTCCGGATCGTCAGACTGATGCCGCGCACCCCGGCGGCCGGGTCCCGACAAGGTTTTATCCCTGCCAGCTATTCGCCCAACCGGGGGGTGGGCGAATTTCGGAACTCCACCTTTTCAGGCAGAGAAAATCATGGGGGTGATGATCCGCGCCTGGCTCCAGGCGCGGGCGATCGGCCCCTTGGTCTTCAGGTCGCCCTGCCGGACCATCGCCAGGAAGGAGGCGATGAAGGCCAGCGGCAGCGCGGCGATGAAGATAATTGCGAAATAGACCATGAACTCCGCTTTCGGCGGGCGATGGGCACGTACCAGGTGGACGTCGGAAGTCTGGTCAGTCATTTCGACTCTCCTTTCGAAGAAGGGCGGGCGAAGCCGGCGGGCGCAAGCGCCTCGACGGTCTCGAGAACAACGCGCTCGGCCCCTTGCTCAAGCGCGGCCTTCTCGGCGGCGTCGCGCAGGGATTTCGCGGCAGAGATGCGGGTCAGCACCGGGTGCTCGGCCACGATACGGTCGAGCAGCGCCTGGGCATCCTGGTCCCAGGGGAAGTCGCGGCGAAGCCGGGTAGGCGTTGCGGAGGCCGAGTCCATCTCGGTCCCGAGCGGAAGGATATGGAAGAGCGCGTCGAACAAGGAATTGCACACTTCCTGAACCAGATACGTCGCACCGGCGTACCCCATAAAGGGGGTGCCCGTCGCGCGCCGGATCGCCGCACCGGGGAACCCGGCGGGGATGAAGGCGGGCTTGGGGCCGTGACCGGCGGACAGCTCGGCGAGATAGATCTTTTCGTTGATCGAGCCGAAGACGACCAGCGGCCGTTTCTGCCCCATCAGCGCGCGAACCTCGGCATTGTTGGTCTTTGCGCCGCGTTTGCGGGCCACTGCAAAGGCGCAGGGCAGACCCAGATCGGCCTCGAGGAAGTGCCGGACGCCGCGCGCATATGTCTCGTTCGCGACGATGGCGAAGCTGGCCGTCGCAAAGAAGTCCTGCGTGACAGACCGCCACAGGTCCCAGACCGGCTTGATCGTCGAGTGCTTTTCGCGCGCGATGAAGGGCTCGGGGTCGAGCCCCAGCATCTCGCCCAGCTTGCGCAGGAACTTCGTCGTCGAATCGATTCCGATGGGCGCCTGCAGATAGGGCTTGCCCAGAACCTCGGCGAGACCCCGGCCGAACTCGCGATACATCACGACGTTCACGTCGGCATTCACCAGGTTCCGCATCTCGGCCACATGGGCGCCGAGCGGCATCACCATGTTGACCTCGGCGCCGATGCCTTCGACCAGACGCCGGATCTCGGCGAGGTCCGAGGGCATGTTGAAGACGCCATACATCGGCCCGAGGATGTTCACGCGGGGCTTGGCCCCTTCTTCGCGCGGCTTCTCGGGCGGCATCCGGCCCTTGGTCATGCCGAATTCGGTGAAGATCCAGGTCATCGCCCGGTCCGCCGCTTCCCATTGATCCTCGTCGATGGTGCGCGGCAGGAAGCGCTGGATATTGGTGCCCTGGGGCGTGACGCCGCCGCCGATCATCTCGGCGATGGACCCGGTGACGACCACCGCCGGAAGCGCGGGATCGAGCGTCTTCCAGGCGCGTTTCATCGCGCCCTCGGTGCCCTCGCGGCCCAGTTCTTCCTCACCCAGACCGGTGACGACGATGGGCAGCTCATGCGGGGGCAGCGCGTCGGTATAGTGAAGGACGGAGGTGACCGGCAGATTCTCGCAGCCGACCGGCCCGTCGATCACCACTTGCAGGCCTTTGGTGGCACAGAACGCATAGACTGCGCCCCAGTACCCCCCTGCCCTGTCGTGATCCAAGACCAGCATCAGATCATCTCCTGCGCCTTCTCGGCGCGACGTTTCTTGTCCAGTTTCTTCTGATGGAGAGCGCGGAACTCTGGGTGGAGATTCGGATCTCCTTCCCACACCCCCGCAGTGTCTCCCTCGCCGACACCTTCGAAGAATTCCTTCATCGACGCCATGCGTCCCTTGTTCGCAATGGCCGCGTTTACCACTTGCGCAAGGCTGCCCGCGCCCGCCGGACCCATCAGCGGACGGGCCGAGATGAGATTCGTGAAGTAGAGCGACGGAATGCCCAGCTCCTTGGCGTGCTGCACCACGGGCGTGGTGCCGACGGCCAGATCGGGTTTGATCGCGTCGACCGCCGCCTTGTCGTCTTCCAGAGAGGCCCGGAAGACCACCTTGACGCCCTTCGATTCGAGCCAGTCCCGGTCGGCCTCGGCTTGCTTCGTTTTGGGGCAAGCCGTTCCGACATAAGGAATATTCGCGCCGGACTCGATCAGCAGACGGGCCACCAGCAGCTCCGAGCCCTCATAGCCCGACAGCGTGATCGTGCCCTTGACCGGGGCACCGGCCAGCGCGCCACGGATGGCGGGCAGGAACATGTTCTGGGCCTTGGCGACCGTGTCGGCGGGCAGCCCGAAGGCGTCGCCGATATTGGCCAGCCAGGCGGCTGTGCCATCATGTCCCACCGGGGCCGACCCAACTATCGGGCGACCTGCCGCGTCGAATTCACGCATGGCGGCAGTATAGAACGGATGGATCGCCGCCACCGCGCCGCAGTCGAGCGCGGCGTAAAGCTCGCGCCATTCGCGGGCCGGGACGACCGGGCCACAAGCCAGCCCCAGCGGGTCGAGCATCTGCCCGATCACGATGGGATCGGCCGGGAACATCTCGCCCAGAAGGGTCACGGTCGGACGATCCGAGACGCCGCCTTCGGGGGCAGCAACGGGACCGGCCTCGATTTCCTTGCGGGCGTAGTTCAGCATCGCGCCCGCTAGAACGTCCTTGGCCTCGGCATGGGTCGGCACGCCGAATCCCGGCACGTCGATGCCGACGATTCGCACGCCGTTGATCTCGTCGGGCAGAAGCCGGAGCGGCACGCCCGAGGCGGTCGGCACGCAGAGATTGGTCACCACCACCGCGTCATAGCGGTCGGGGTCGGCCAGCTCGTGCACCGCGTCGCGGATATCCTCGAACAGCTTGCCGGTGACCAGCGTTTCGGAACTGAACGGCACATAGCCGATGGACCGCCGCGCCCCGTAGAAGTGGGACACGAAGGACAGCCCGTAGACGCAGCAGGCCGAGCCCGACAGCACGGTCGCCACACGGCGCATCCGAAGCCCCACCCGGAGGCTGCCGAAGGCCGGGCACATGCTTTGCGGCCGGTCGTGCGGGCCTTGCGGATAGTCCTTTGCATATTGGTCGAGGATGTCCGAGGCGCCCGCCGCGCGGGCCGCCTTCTCCATCTCGGCCGCTCCGGCATGGCACCCCATGCCATCGCCCAGACGAGGGTCGGCGCCTTCAGGAGCGTTTCCGGGCTCCCGGGGCGTGCCCTCGATCACCTCTGCGGTGTGGGCCTCGTCATATCTGACCTCTTCGGTCATGCGTCCTCCAGTTCGCGCGAGGGCGCGGCCGCCTCGACGGCCGGCGCCTCCTGGACTTCTGCGATTTCCGCGGGTTCATGGTCCTCGTCGTGATGCGAGAGGGCCTCAAGCACGTTGTCCCAGCGGGACATCTGGTTGAGATCAAACATCGTCATAGACCACTTCGAGAGATTTCTTGGGCTTGGCGTTCTTGCCGCGCATGTCAGCATCGGTCGCCGGTTGCAGCTCGAAATCGGCGCCCACATCCTCGGGGGCGAACAGCCCCAGCAGACCGTCATTGGTCAGCGGCGCCGGACGGATCGGCGGCGCCTCGGCCACGGCCGAGGCAAGCCCGGCGAAGAGTTCGCCCCAAGGGCCGTCATGGGTGCCGACGATCTGGTAGTTGGCCGATTTCCGGCGCAGCTCCTCGTCCTGCGGGATCGCCGCCAGAACCGGGATATCGACCGCCTTGGCAAAGGCCTGCGCCTCGCCGGTGCCGTCATCCTTGTTGATGACCAGCCCCGCGACGCCCACGTTGCCGCCGAGCTTGCGGAAATATTCCACTGCCGAGCAGACGTTGTTGGCGACGTACAGCGATTGCAGGTCGTTCGACCCGACCAGAATCACCTTCTGGGCCATGTCGCGGGCGATCGGCAGGCCGAAGCCACCGCAGACCACGTCGCCCAGGAAGTCGAGCAGCACATAGTCGAAATCCCAGTCATGAAAGCCCAGCTTTTCCAGCAGCTCGAAGCCGTGGATGATGCCCCGCCCGCCGCAGCCGCGACCGACCTCGGGTCCGCCCAGTTCCATCGCGAAGACGCCGTTGCGCTTGAAGCAGACATCGCCGATGGCGACCTCTTCGCCCGCGAGCTTCTTCTTGGTCGAGGTCTCGATGATGGTCGGGCAGGCCTTGCCGCCGAACAGAAGCGACGTGGTGTCCGATTTGGGATCGCAGCCGATCAAGAGGACGCGCTTGCCCATTTCGGCCATCATGTTCGAGAGGTTCGCCAGCGTGAAGGACTTGCCGATGCCGCCCTTGCCATAGATCGCGATGATCTGCGTCTTCTTGGTCGGCTCGGTCACGGGGATTTCGTCCAGCGGCTCGTTGGCTTCGTCACGCAGGCGCTGGTCGATGTCTTTGATATTCGGGACGTCAAGCGTCATGAACGGCTCCCCAGTTCAGGATCATTTTCAGACAGGCAGGATCGTTGAAGGCGGTTTCGTAGGCTTCTGCGGCCTTTTCCGCCGGGACGCTGTGGGTAATCAGTTCCCCCAGCGACAGCGCGCCCGATTCCACGAGCTGGCGCGTTGCAATCAGGTCCTCGCGTTCCCATTCGGCGGCAATGCGCAGCCGGGCCTCCTTCATGAAGGCGGGCGGGAAGGCGAAGGAAATCGGATCGGTATAGAACCCGGCCAGAACCACCTCGCCGCCCTTGGCGATGCGGGTGATCAGCATATCGAGCAGCGAGCCGACGCCCGAGGCGTCATAGATCGTGCGATAGTCGCGGCGCGGGTCGTTATCGGGGTGCAGCACCTCGTAGCCCATCGCGCCGCCCTGCCGGTCGGGATTGATTTCCCAGACGGTGGGCGCGGGGGCGCCGGCGGCGATGGTCAGACGCGCCAGCAGGCGGCCGAGGACGCCATGGCCGACGATCAGTTCGGGCATCTTCTTGTCGACACCGGCCAGCGCATGGCGCGCGGTCGCGGCCAGCGCCAGCAACGCGCCTTCCGGCCCGAGGCCGGGGTCGATCCGGGTCACGCGGCTGGCATCGGTGACCAGCCGCCGGGCCGAGCCGCCGAACAGGCCGCGCGCGCCTTCATAGCAGTTGGCGCCGGGGACGAAGATGTGTTCGCCCACCTTGAAGTTGGTCTCGGACCCGGCCTCGATCACTTCGCCCGCGGCCTCGTAGCCCGGGACCAGCGGATAGCCCATCCCCGGAAAGGGGGGCATGTTGCCGGTATAGAAGAGCTTCTCGGTGCCGGTGGAAATGCCGGAATGGGAAATCTCCACCACCAGGTCCTTCGGTCCGGGCGCCGTCAGGCCGAGTTTCCCGAGGCCGATTTCCCGGGGCCCCCGGAGGATGACCGCCGTCGTCTCCATGGACATTTCCCTTCCTGACGCTTGCCCGCTTGGGCGGGACTCACTCATTGGTGATTGGCTCTTGTCAGTTTATTTAGACAGGCCCAAGTGTCAACTTTTTTAGACAGCTTGGGCCGAGCATTATGTCGCCCCGGGCTTTCGGCCCACCACAACCGACGTGACATAGGACCGGTGGGTCCGGGGCATCTCAACCCCTTGGAATCCGGCCTCTTTCATCATTTCCGCCAGGCGCTCCGGGGACCGCGCGCGGCCGGTTCCCATCGCCATGCAGTAGAATGCGAAATATGCGTCGCCCGACCGATTGGGATGCGCGCCGCCCGCCATCGGCTCGGAAACGACCAACCGGCCGCCCGGCGGAAGGGCGTCGAGGATCTTGCGCATCAGCGCCATGACCGTCTCGTCGGCATGGTCGTAGCAGACCCGGACCAGCGACACCGCGTCGGCGCCCTCGGGCAGCGGATCGTCGCGGAAGCTGCCGCCCCGCACCGTCACGCGGTCGGCCATGCCCAGCGCTCGGAACCGCTCTTCGGCGGCCGGCACCACGGCGGGCAGGTCGAACAGCGTCATCTTCAGATCGGGACAGGCCGCCCCCACCGCCGCCAGAAAGGCGCCGGTGCCGCCGCCCACATCCATCAGCCGGGTGACCCCGTCGAACCGGATCGCGCGCAGGGTTTCTTCGGCGACCAGCGCCTGGCTGTCGGCCATGAGCTTCGAATAGCGCTGGGCGGTTTCGGGGTTTTCCGCAGCCCCGGCCCCGAAGACATAGGGCCAGAATCGCGCCAGTTCGGTCTCTTTCTCGCCGCGCAGCACCGCAAGCGGATCCTGCATGTCGCGATAGAAGACGTCGTGATGGCGGATCATGTCGACCACGCCCGGCGCGCCCATCAGCGCGGCGCCCAGCGCCGACAGCTGATAGCCGGGCCCCACCCGGTCGAACAGCCCAAGCGCGACGCCCGCCTGCATCAGCGCCTCCATCCGGTCGACCGGAATCGCCGCGCGATGGGCCAGCGCCGCAAGGCTTTGCGCCTCGTCGCAGGTGGCCTCCAGCAGATCAAGCTCGACCACGGCCCACAGAACCTGGCTGTAGACGAAGCCCGAGACCAGATCGAACATCCGCTCGCCCTCGCAGCGGACATGGCCCCGTGTCAACGGAAAGCGGCTGGCCCAGCTCTGAAAACCGCGGTCCGCGATCTTGCGATTGCGCCAGCGACGCCAGCTGAACCCGCTTGGCCGCGCGGGCCCGGTCCCCGAAACGGTGTCGGTCATTCTGCGGGCAGACGCGCGGGTTCGGGGATCAGCCGTTCGGCCATGTGGCGCACCATCTGCGCCAGATCGGCCTCGCCCGGACAGGAGGGAATCGAGGCGATGGCGCCCGAAAGGATGTCCCGGAACCGCTGCACCGCGCCCTCGACGCCCAGCTCGGTCACGGCGCTGGGGCGGCCATGGGCCTCGTCCTGACCGGCGGGCTTGCCCATCTCTTCGGCGTCGAGCAGCGCGTCCTTCAGATCGTCGGCCACCTGGAAAGCCTCGCCGATGCGGTCGCCCAACTCTTCCCAGGGCTCGGCCGGCTGGCCTGCCGCCACCGCGCCCATGCTGGTCGCGGCGATGAACAGCGCCCCGGTCTTGGCCCGGTGATAGGCGGAAAGGTCGATCTGATCCTCGCTTTCCCAGCCCTGCCCCGCGCAGATGCCATAGGGCATGCCAGTGCGCTGGCCGAGGATGCGGATCAGTTCGACCGCGCGGGCACAGTCGTGGTGGGCAGCGCGCGCGATCACCTCGAAGCCCGCCACGATCAGGCTGTCGCCGGTCAAAAGCGCCAGCGGCTCGCCATAGGCCTTGTGCAGCGCGGGCTTGCCGCGGCGGATGTCGGCATCGTCGAAACAGGGCATGTCGTCATGCACGAGGCTCGCACAATGGATCAGCTCGATGGAAATGGCGGCGGCATCGGCCAGCGCCGGGCGGTCGTCGCCGCAGGCGCGCGCCACATTGAGGCAGATCGTCGGACGAATGCGGGCGCCGCCGGGCGTCAGGGCATATTCGAAGGCCGATGCCAGTTTGCCGGGCGCGGCCCCTGCCTGCCCCTCGGCAATCGCCTGCCGCATCGCGGCCTCGATTCGCGCCGAAATGTCCATGAACGGCTCTCCAATGCTTGGTCCGCCGCCCCTCCACGCAGCTGTCAGGACGGCGAGACATTCACGATTGTAAATCAGGGTGGACAGTCTATGGTCCCGAGTCAACATTCCTTGAGGTGGATCAAAAATGGCCGGATCTGCGGGAAAAGTCGTCGTGATCGGGGCGGGGATGGGCGGGCTTTCAGCCGCGATCCGGCTGGCCCATGGCGGGTATGAGGTCGAGGTCGTCGACCGCGCGCCGGTGCCTGGCGGCAAGATGCGCACCTTCGCCAGCGACGCGGGCCCGGTCGACGCCGGCCCCACGGTGATGACCCTGCGCCCGGTCTTCGAGGAACTCTTCGACAGCGTCGGCGCGCGGCTGTCGATTACGTCACACTGCACCGCGAAGAGGTGTTGGCGCGGCACTGGTGGCCCGACGGATCGACGCTCGATCTTTTCGCCTCGCGCGAGCAAAGCGCCGATGCGGTGGGCCGGTTCGCAGGTGCGCGGGCGGAAAAGGAGTTCCGCGCCTTCTGCCGCCGGTCCGAGCGGCTTTACAACGCCTTCGACGCGCCGATGATGCGCGCGGCCGAACCCTCGCAAGGCGCGCTGACCCGGCATGTGCTGACCCATCCCTGGCTGGCGCTCGACATGGCGCCGCAGCGAAGCCTCGCACAGGCGCTGGGCAAGGCGTTTTCCGACCGGCGGCTGGCCCAGCTCTTCGGGCGCTACGCGACCTATGTCGGCGGCTCACCGTTCCAGTCGCCCGCGCTGCTGTCGCTGATCTGGCATGCCGAGGAACAGGGCGTCTGGCGGGTCGAGGGCGGCATGCACCGGCTGGCCCGCGCGCTGGAACAGCTGGCCCATGACAAGGGCGTGCGCTTCACCTTCGGCAGCCGCGCCACCCGGATCGAGATCCAGCAGGGCGCGGCAGCGGCGGTGCATCTGGACAGCGGCGCTCGCCTTCCGGCCGATGTGGTGGTCTTCAACGGCGATCCGGCGGCGCTCGCAGCCGGACTGCTGGGCGAGGGCCTGCGCGAAACCGTGGCCCCCGACGCGGTCCGCCCGCGCAGCCTGTCGGCCTATGTGTGGTCCTATGCCGCGGAACCGCACGGCCCCGAGATGGTTCACCACAACGTCTTCTTCTGCGACGACGCGCATGCCGAATTCGATCCTATCGCCCGGGGCGAGATGCCCGAGGACCCGACGCTTTACATCTGCGCCCAGGACCGCGGCACCGGCCGCAACCCCGAGGGGCTCGAACGGTTCGAGATCATCATGAACGGCCCGCCCGCGGCAGACGGGACGGACCCGACCGACGAGGAGAAAGAGACGTGCCGGACACGCACCTTCCAGACACTGGCCCGCTTCGGGCTGACCTTCGACCCGAGGCCGGGGGTCCAGGCGCTGACGACGCCGCGCCAGTTCGCGAAGCTGTTTCCGGCCTCGGACGGTTCCCTCTACGGGCGGAGCCCGCACGGGTTGACGGCCGCACTGAAGCGGCCGACGGCGCGGACCAGGGTCGCGGGGCTCTATCTGGCGGGGGGCGGGACGCATCCCGGCGCGGGCATCCCGATGGCAACCCTCTCCGGACGGCACGCGGCCGAGGCGATCTTGACGGACCGTGCTTCGCCCTCGACGTCCCCGCAAACGGCTATGCGTGGTGGTATGTCGACGGCCTGAGCCATGACGGCGAGCGGTCGATCTCGATCATCTCGTTCATCGGCTCGGTCTTCTCGCCGTGGTACCGCTGGTCGGGCCGGAAAAGCCCGGAAAACCATTGCTGCATCAACGTCGCGACCTATGGGCCGGGCGGGCGCTGGACCATGACCGACCGGGGCCGCGCGGCCCTGCACCAGACGAAGAACACGTTCCAGGTGGGGCCGTCCAAGCTGACCTGGGCCGGCGGCAAGCTCATCTTCGACATCGACGAGATGACCTGGCCGCATCTGGGCCGGCTCAAGGGTCGGGTGACGGTCACACCCTCGGCCGTGACCGGGGTCGAACTGCCGCTCAAGGCCGATGGCAGCCATGTCTGGCGGCCCTTCGCGCCGTCCTCCGAGATCGAGGTGGACCTGAACCAGCCGGGCTGGCAATGGACCGGGCACGGCTATTTCGACGCGAATTTCGGCACAGCGGCGCTCGAGGACGATTTCAGCTACTGGACCTGGGGCCGCTTCCCGAGCAAGGCGAACGGCGCCTGGTGCTTTTACGACGCCTCGGTGCGGGACGGGTCCGAGCTGGCGGTCGGCGTGCATTTCGACGCGGACGGCCGGGCCGAGGTGGTCGAGGCCCCGCCGCGCACACGGTTTGCCAGGTCGAAATGGCTGGTCCGGCGCGAAACGCGGGCCGATCCCGGCTACACGCCCCGGCAGGTGCACGACATGCTGGATGCGCCCTTCTATTGCCGGTCGGCGATCCGCACGAAGGTGTTCGGCGAAGAGATGGTGGGCGTGCATGAGGCGCTCGATCTGGACCGTTTCGCCAGCCCGCTGATCAAGCCGATGCTGGCGGTCAAGGTCCCGCGAAAGCCTGGATGGCCCAGCCCACGATAGGCCCCGGGCGCGATTTTTCGCAGAAAAATCGAGGCCGAGACCCGGCGTGGCCGCTCAGTCGAGCCGCCGCGCCTCGTCGACCAGCATGATCGGAATCCCGCCGCGGATCGGAAAGGCCAGTCCGGCCGACTTCGACACCAGCTCCTGGCGGTCCGCATCATAGGCCAGGGGTCCGTGGGTCACCGGGCAGACCAGGGATTCAAGCATCTTCCGGTCGGCTTGGGTCATGTCGTTCATTGCATCTTCTCCTCGTCGTTGCCGCTTCGTAGGGCAAATTCGATGAGGGTCACAAGGGTCTCGCGCCGCGTCGAAAGCGACGGCGCCTCCAGCAGCGCCTGCTTGTCCTCCGGCGCGAAGGGGCAAAGCATCGACAGAGAGCTGATCAGCAATTCGTCCTCGGCCTCGCGCAGGCTGTCCCAGTCGGTCGAAAGGCCGCGGCTGGCGAAGAACCGGCCGAGCAGCTTGAGAAAAGCCTCGCGGTCGAAGCCCGGATCGTCCTCTCCGGGGCCGAGATCGCGCCCGAACCCGTCCCAGGCGACATCGGCCCGGATATAGGGCGTGAACCCGGCCTGATCGCGGGTGATCCGGAACCGCGAAATCCCCGACAGGGTCAGCATGTAGCGCCCGTCCTCGGTCTCGGAAAAGGCGGTCACGCGGCCGGCGCAGCCGATCGCATGCAGCTTCCGCTCGTCCGAGCCGGGCACCTCGCGCGGCTGCACCATACCGATCAGCCGATGCGAGGTCTTCAGCGTATCGTCGAGCATCGCCAGATAGCGCGGCTCGAAAATATGCAGGGGGAGCCGCGCCCGAGGCAGCAAGAGCGCCCCAGGCAACGGGAAAACGGGAATGGTTTCGGGCAGGTCGACCGCTGAGAACATGCCCGAGAAGCTAGGCCGCGCCATCCGTCAGGCAAATATCATCGACGACAGTTTCCGGCGGCCTTTCAGGACGATGGGATTCTGCGGCTTCAGCGCTTCGAAGATGGTGAAAAGCTGGGCTTTCGCGGCACCGTCATTCCACTCGCGGTCGCGACGGAACAGTTCCAGCAACTCGTCCACCGCCGCCTCGACCTCGCCGCCGGCATGCAGCGCCTTGGCCAGTTCGAACCGCGCCTGATGGTTGTCGGGGTCGTGATCGACTGCCGCGCGCAGCTCGGCCACCGGTCCGGCCTCGGCCGCCTGGCGCGCCAGCGCGACCTGGGCGCGTGCGGCTTCGATCTCGGGCGCGCGGGCGATCTCGGGCTGCACCGCCTCGAGGAACTGTTCGGCCTGATCGATCTCGCCCAGCGCCAGATGCGCGCGGGCGAGCCCGGCATAGGCGGGCGCGTTCTTCGGGTCCTCGCCGAGGATCGCGGCGAAGGTCTGCGCGGCCTCGACCGCGGCCCCTTCGGCCAGAAGCTCTTCGGCCGCGGCGACCGCTTCGGCCAGCCCGCCGTCGCCCGCGATCGCCGCCACCCGGTCGACAAAAGCCTGCACCTCGGACCCGGGCAGAGCGCCCTGGAAGCCGTCGACCGGCTGTCCCTGATAGAAGGCATAGACCGTCGGGATCGACTGTATGCGAAGCTGCGCCGCGATGGTCTGGTTGCGGTCCACATCGACCTTGGCCATCCGCACCTTGCCGCCGGCTTCGGTCACCGCCTTTTCCAGCATCGGCCCCAGCGTCTTGCAGGGGCCGCACCAGGTCGCCCAGAAATCGACGATCACCGGCACCTCATGCGAGGCGTCGATCACATCCGCCATGAAGGTCGCCTCGGTGACGTCCTTGATCAGGGCCTCCGGTGCCCCGTCCGTCCCCGCAGCCTTGCCACCCAGTTCCAGCATTGTCTCCGTCTCCGTCCGTCAGAGCGTTTCGCAATATATGAGGCGGTCCGCCGCAAAACCCAAGGGCGAAGACCTAGAGATCGAACCGCGCAAGGACCGGCACGTGATCCGAAGGCTGGTCCCAGCCCCGCACCGGGCGCAGGATGCGGCTGTCCTCGGCCGCGTCCGCGATATCGGGGGTCGCCCAGACATGATCGAGCCGCCGCCCCTTGTCGGCCGCGTCCCAGTCGCGCGCCCGGTAGGACCACCAGGAATAAAGCTTGCCCTCGGGGATATGGGCGCGGGTCACGTCCACCCAGCCGCCCGCCTCCTGCGCCGCGGCCAGATGATCGACCTCTACGGGCGTGTGGCTGACGATCTTCAGAAGCTGCTTGTGCGACCAGACATCGTCTTCGCCCGGCGCGATGTTGAGATCGCCGACCAGGATCGACCGTTCCGGGCGGCTGGTCCGGAAGGCGTCCCGCATTTCGGTGAGAAAGTCGAGCTTCTGGGCGAATTTCTCGTTGACCGCGCGGTCGGGCACATCGCCGCCGGCGGGGACGTAGAAGTTGTGCAGGAGCACGCCGTTTTCCAGCCGCGCCGCGACATGGCGGGCCTGGCCGAGCCCGGCGAAATCGACCGAGCCCGCATCCTCGAGCGGCAGCTTCGACAGGATCGCGACGCCGTTATAGCCCTTCTGCCCGCGCGCAACGACATGGGTGTAGCCCAGCGGCGCGAAGACCTCGAGCGGCAGCTTCTCGACCGGACACTTGCATTCCTGCAGACAAAGGATGTCGGGCGCCTGCTCTTCCATCAGACGAGCGACCAGCGGGGCACGCAGCCGCACCGAATTGATATTCCAGGTGGCAAGCGTGAAGGGCATCGGGGTCTCCTTGTCCGGACGGGCTTTGCGCGGCGGCGCGCCGGACGCGACCCTAGACGGCGCCGCCCCGGGGCTCAAGCCGAAGCCTGCGCCTAGTCGGGGTCGCCGTTCTCGATCAGGACATAGGCCGAGGCGCCGGGCAGATAGCGCTGATGGGCGCAGCCCGCCTCTGTGCAGAAATCGCGATGGAGCCGCAGGCCCTCGCGGCAGGAGACATAGCCGAAATCGACCGAGACCTCGGGATAGTTGGATCCGGGCAACAGCCGCTCGCGCACCGCCCCGGCGCCGATCTCGGCGCCGTCGCGGCCCAGCGCGCGACATTCGCGGTCGGTCCGTGCCTGCAGGGTCTCGTCCAGCGCGCGCCGCATCGCCGCGGGATCCGGCCGCGCCGGATGCGGCGGCGGGCAGCCCGCCAGAGCGGAATCAAGCGCCTCGGCCGCGCCGCTCAGACGGAAATCGACCGGCGCGCCCTGATAGTCGTACAGCACCAGCGTCGAGCCGCTGCGCATCGCGGTCAGGAACTCGGCATCGGGGCGGGCCAGCGCCAGGCCCGCCTGCCCGGTCCAGGCGATCAGGAAATGCCGCTCGCCGATCTTGGCCGGGCGTTCGAACGCGCCGTCGGGCAGGTCTGTCCCGTCGGCCAGCACCCCCATTACCGGCTGCCCCTCGGGCCCGCAGGCGACCGCCAGTTCGGAAGACCCCTCGAACCCGACCTGATAGGCGCTGGGCACCTGCCAGGACTGCCAGCCGGGAAGCACGGACCAGTAGCCGGGAATGTCGGTCGCGGCCTCCGCGGCCGGACCGATCTGGAGAAGGGCACATAGAATGCCGAAAAAACAGGTCCATTGCCCCGACATGGTGGAAGAATTGCGCAACCTGCGCGCGGCCACAAGACCAAAAGCCACCGCTCCGGGTGCGAAAGGGGCGCCGACAGGCACGCCGACCGGCCGGTCCTCAGGCAACCAGGCGGTAGCCGCCGGATTCGGTCACCAGCAACCGGGCATTGGACGGATCGGGCTCGATCTTCTGGCGCAGCCGGTAGATATGGGTTTCCAGCGTATGCGTCGTCACCCCGGCATTATACCCCCAGACCTCGTGCAGAAGCACATCGCGCGCCACCACGCCCTCCGAGGCGCGGTAAAGGAACTTCAGGATATTGGTTTCCTTTTCGGTCAGGCGGATCTTGCGGTCGTCTTCGGTGATCAGCATCTTCATCGCGGGCTTGAAGGTATAGGGTCCCAGCTGGAACACCGCGTCCTCGGACTGTTCGTGCTGGCGCAGTTGCGCCCGGATGCGGGCCAGCAGCACCGGAAACTTGAAGGGTTTGGTCACATAATCGTTCGCGCCCGAATCGAGCCCCAGAATGGTGTCGGCATCGGTATCGTGGCCGGTCAGCATCAGGATCGGGCATTTGACCCCCTGCTTGCGCATCAGGCGGCACAATTCGCGCCCGTCGGTATCGGGCAGCCCCACATCGAGGATCACCAGGTCGTAGATCGCCGCGCGGGCCTTCTCCATCGCCTCGACCCCGCTTCCGGCCTCGAAGACGTCGAAATCCTCGGTCATCACCAGTTGCTCGCTCAGCGCCTCGCGCAGGTCGGTCTCGTCGTCCACCAGAAGGATCTTTTTCAGAGTGCTCATCGGGTCCTCCGCAATCTCTTGGGCTCAGATGTCGCCGCCTTCGGATGGCTCAAGATTTGCGACAGGGTTCTCACGCAAGCGTGTGGCCGGGAAGGGAATTGTTTCAAATCTCCCGGAACTGTGGCTTAACCCGCCCGAAGGAAAGGAATGGCTCATGCGTCTTGGCCCCGGCAGCACCGAACGACTGGCCCGCGCCCGCGGCGATCTGAGGATGGGGGTCCCGGTCGTGGTCGGGCCGCTGGTCGTCGTCGCGGCCGAGACCCTGACGCCCGATCGGCTGGAGGCGCTGCGCGCGCTCGGCGGCAGGCCGGTTCTGGCGATCACCGCGCGCCGGGCCGAAACGCTCAAGGCGCGGCCCTATGACGGCGATCTGGCCCGGCTGCTGCTGCCGGCCGGGGTCGGCACCGACTGGGTGCGCGCCGTGGCCGACCCGGCCGACGATCTCGACAAGCCGATGCTCGGCCCCTTCGCCTCGGCCCGGGGCGGCGAGGCCGAGGCCCATCGCGCGGCCATCGCCCTGGCGAAATCGGCCCGGCTGCTGCCTGCGGTGCTGGCGGTCGAGGTGACGGCGCCCGACACGCTGGCCGGGGCCGAGGGGCTGACCCGCGTCACCCTCGACGAGGCGGCGCTGGCCCGCGCCGAAGGCACCGCGCTGGCCGAGGTGGTCTCGGCCCGGGTGCCGCTCGAGGTGTCGAAGGCGGGGCGGCTTCATGTCTTCCGCCCGGCCGATGGCAGCGAGGAACATTACGCGGTCGAGATCGGCACCCCGCCCCGGGCCGAACCGGTCCTGGCCCGGCTGCATTCGGCCTGTTTCACCGGCGATCTGCTGGGCAGTCTCAAATGCGATTGCGGCGCGCAGCTCAGGACCGCGCTGGCGCAGATGGGTTCAGAAGGCGCGGGCGTGCTTCTGTATCTCAATCAGGAGGGGCGCGGCATCGGGCTTGCCAACAAGATGCGGGCCTATTCGCTGCAGGATCAGGGCTTCGACACGGTCGAGGCCAATCACCGGCTGGGCTTCGAGGATGACGAGCGCGATTTCCGGATCGGCGCGGCGATCCTGCGCGAGATGGGGTTTTCGGCGGTCCGCCTGATGACCAACAACCCCGCCAAGATCGAGATGATGCGCGCGCGCGGGATCGCGGTGACCGAACGCGTCCCCCTCAAGGTCGGTCACACGCCCGAGAATGCCCGCTATCTTGCCGTCAAGGCCGAGAAATCCGGCCACCTGATGTGACCTGAGCCCCGGGGCGGCCGCAAAGGCCCCCGGCTGGGTGAAGCCGCGCGGTCGTCCCCGTCACAGGGGAAAGGCCGCGAGAAGCGCCACCGCTGCGGAGCGCATCCGCCGGGCCCTGCCGGTATGCGCCTCGGGCGGCAGGATGCCCAAAAATCAAGCAAACCCGTCACCCCGGCCTGACAGCCCCCCGGACGCCGCAAAAGCGCCCTTGACCCTGCCGCTTTGCGCTTCGCTACATAGCCGCACAACATATCGAATGGCAGGCCGTGTCGTCGGCAGGGCGGGCCTCGCCCGAACCGGCGGGACAGGCGGCAGGAGAGCGAAGCACGATGACGC
>NZ_MUAV01000179.1:0-494 GCF_003265965.1 Rhodovulum viride
GCGCGGCCATCCTCGGCGCGGGCCTCGTTCGCGGTCAGGAACGGGCCGCCCACCGCCGCCTTCAGCGCGTCGTACCGCTCCTTCGTCGTCGCCTGCATCAGCGCGTCGTAATCGTGCCGGAAGAAGAGCCCGGCGCGCCGTTCGGCCTCGGTCAGCACGCCAAGCGCCAGCTGCGCCTCGACGAAGCCGCCCCAGTGCAACAGGCAATCGGTCTTGTAATCGATGGCCTGCTGCTGGCCGTTGGCCTTCACCCCGTGTTCCAGCATCTGCAGTTTCGAGGGCGGCACCCGGTAGATCGCGGCGATCTGTTCGCGGTCGAACTTGCGGCTTTCCAGAAGCTGCTGATCGGCGGCCGAGAGGTCGAGCGACTTGATGTCGTCGGTCGCGCCGATGATCGGGATGCCGTTCGCTTCGGGGTCGATGAGCGCATTGCGGACGCGGCGGGCATTGCGGTGCCAGGCCTCATCGTCCTCGTAGACATCCTCCATCTTCAG
>NZ_MUAV01000180.1:0-474 GCF_003265965.1 Rhodovulum viride
TCCGCCCGCCCGACCGGGTGCTGGAGGCCACGGCCGAATACCGCGAGGAAAGCGACCCCGTGGGCGCCTTCCTCACCGAATGCGCCATCGTCACCGGCGCCGAGGCCGATTTCCTTTATTCGCGCGAGTTGATCGAGGCCTTCAACTTCTGGCTCGAGGATCGCGGCGAAACCCGATGGGGCGGCCGCACCGTATCGATGCGCCTCAAGCAGAAGGCCAGCCGCTGGCGCCATCCCCATACCGGCAAGTCCTTCATTCCGGCCAAGCGCGACGCGACCGGCTATCGCGGCCTCCGCCTCACCGACGAGTTCAAGACCCGCATGGCGTCGAGACAATCCCACGGCGCCGGTGCGCCCGTCGACGAGCCGTTCTGATGCGCCCCGCCCCGCACCCCTTGCCCGATCCATCGGGGGATCAAAGCCGTCCGACCGCCCCGGCCCACCGGCCCGACCGGCCCGAAACCGTCCCTGACGG
>NZ_MUAV01000181.1:0-472 GCF_003265965.1 Rhodovulum viride
CAGCATCACGCCCCCGTCGCTTCGAGCGCCGCGATCAGATCGGCCAGCGCCTGCGTCTGTCGGAGCGGGGCCGCCGTCGCGTCCGACACCGCCTCGGTCCGGGCGATGTAGCGGGTGTCCACCCCTTCGCGGATCATCGTCGCGGGCTGGATCAGGTCGCTGACCGCCAGCGTGTTGAGCCAGGCAGCCCAGCTGTCATTCCATGCCGTTGCGGCTGCGTCGATCTGCGCCAGCGCCGCGCCGAAATCGGCCAGCGTCTCGGGACCGCCGAGCGAGGCCATGAAGGCCTCGGCCGCCGCGGGCTGTTTCTGGCCCTCGGCCAGGGCGGCAAGGCAGGCGAGCTTGGCCGCCCGCAGCGCCTCGATGGCGCCGTCGATCTCGCGCAGGCGCAGGTCGCCCGAGGTATCGCGGATGTAACGCAGCGCATCGGCGGCGGCGATCACCGCCTCGGCCGCGCGCGGCATGGCGGCGG
>NZ_MUAV01000182.1:0-465 GCF_003265965.1 Rhodovulum viride
TGCTTGGGTCCACTTCTTTGAAAGAGTTGGTGACAAGATCCAAATTGTCGGTGATGATTTGACTGTCACTAACCCTACCAGAATCAAGACTGCCATTGAAAAGAAAGCCGCTAATGCTTTGTTGTTGAAGGTTAACCAAATTGGTACTTTGACTGAATCTATACAAGCTGCTAACGATTCTTACGCTGCTGGTTGGGGTGTCATGGTTTCCCACAGATCCGGTGAAACCGAAGATACTTTCATTGCTGACTTGTCAGTTGGTTTAAGATCTGGTCAAATCAAGACTGGTGCTCCAGCCAGATCTGAAAGATTGGCCAAATTGAACCAAATCTTGAGAATCGAAGAAGAATTAGGTTCTGAAGCTATCTACGCTGGTAAAGATTTCCAAAAGGCTTCTCAATTGTAAGTTTGCCTGTGATTAAATAAAAAGAAGCTGGTGCTTTTTTTTTCTTTAATAGGAACATC
>NZ_MUAV01000183.1:0-465 GCF_003265965.1 Rhodovulum viride
CCTATGCCGCAGCCGAGGCGCTGATGCCAGAGGCACGACGGCTTGAGCTGTTCAGCCGCACCGATCGGGCGGGATGGTCGGTCTGGGGCAACGAAACCGGAAAATTCGCGGTGGCGGCATGACCGCGCCCAGATCCGATTTCGTACAGATGGGACTGGCCATCACGGCGGCGGCACTTTCGGCGCGGCAGGGGCCGCTTGGCCTGCGCGCCCAGCTGACCCTTGCGCGCGCCGCCCTCAAAACCCCTGACGCAGATCTGCGCGCGGCGGTCAGCCGATTCCTTGACGCGCACGACCGGAACCCGGCCGAGGCCGGGGAAACCTTGCTGGCGGTGATCCAATGGCGCTGCGCGGCCGCGCCCGTGCGCCATGCCTGGCAGGAGAGGGCCGATCTCGATGGCTGAGGCACCGCTGACCCGGGCCGATCAGGTGCTGATCGCTGCCGCCGCGGCGCTGGCCGTGCCGC
>NZ_MUAV01000184.1:0-463 GCF_003265965.1 Rhodovulum viride
GGGTTGTCCTTGCAGGCGCGCACGTCGATGGCGCGCCAGGGCAGGTCCTGGTCCGAGTTGATATTGGCAGGCGGCGTCCAGTCGGTCATTGCAGCTTGTATCCTTCGCTTCCGTCGCTCATCTTTCCGTCTTCACCCGCCAGCCAGCAGGCCTTGCCCTCGCGCGCCTCGTCGGACGCCAGGGCAAAGCCCGGGGCGCCGTCCGGCATGACGAAGGCGTATCGCGTCGCCTGGTAGAGGAACTGCTGCAGCAGATATTCGGCGGTCTCGCCGGGGCGGACCTGCTGGGCCTTGAGGCATTGCCAGCGGCGCGTGACCGGCTGGCCCTCGGTATCGACATCGAGCCGGGTGGTCAGATCGGCGACCTGCCCGATCCGCAACGCGCCATCGGCCAGCGTCGCGGTCAGATAGCGCGGCGTCGTCCGGAACCGGGCCAGCAGGCGCTGGCAGAGCTCGTAGGCCTG
>NZ_MUAV01000185.1:0-460 GCF_003265965.1 Rhodovulum viride
AAGTTGGCGATATTTTGAAAGTTGCTCCTCCTGCTGGTAATTTTGTCTATGACCCAGCTACAGACAAGGAATTGATTTTCGTTGCTGGTGGTATTGGTATTACCCCATTGTTATCAATGATTGAACGTGCTTTAGAGGAAGGAAAAAATGTCAAACTTTTGTACTCAAACAGATCTGCTGAAACTAGAGCTTTCGGTAACCTTTTCAAAGAATACAAGAGCAAATTTGGTGACAAATTCCAAGCCATTGAATACTTTTCTGAAGACAATAACACCGATGACAAGATTGTTATTGATAAAGCATTTAACCGTAAATTGACTACTGATGATTTAGATTTTATTGCTCCAGAACATGATGTGTACCTTGTTGGTCCAAGAGAGTTTATGAAAGATATCAAAGAACATTTGGGTAAAAAGAATGTTCCTGTCAAGCTTGAATATTTTGGTCCTTACGATCCTTA
>NZ_MUAV01000186.1:0-454 GCF_003265965.1 Rhodovulum viride
AAGACCGCCCGCGAGGTGCTCGGGCGTCCCTGACACCGGGGGGTGTCCAAAAATCGACGGCCCCCCTCGGGAACCGCGCATGGGAGCTTTCCTGTTGCGCGGGCCGAATTGGCAAAAAAAGCCCACGATCATAAGCCCATAAGGGAGGTCCGATGCGCGGTCAGAAGCCGAAGCTCGACAATGTCGTGCCGATGAAGGCCGACCAGACGGCGCCCGTGCCCGAGGCGCCCGACTGGATGAGCGCCGAGGGGCGCGACGCCTGGGACCGGCTCGCGCCGGTGCTGGCGGCCAAGCGGCGGCTCGATCCGGCCTATGAGGATCCCTTCGCCGTCTATTGCGAGGCGGTGGCCGATGTCATCCGCTTTACCGGCGACATCGCGGCCTTCGGCAGCTGGTACGAGGTCGAGACCCGGAACGGGCGCCAGCAGAAGAAGCGCGCGGTCTGGGGCCAGCG
>NZ_MUAV01000018.1:0-89182 GCF_003265965.1 Rhodovulum viride
CGCCGGTGAGGGGCTATCTACGGGTCCACGCCGAGACCCGCAAGCAGTTTTTTGAGGTTCGATGACATTTTTTTCGGCACCCCGGAATCTGACGCAATATCTGGCGTTTACGCCCAAGGAACACACAAATGGATGAGGGCGGGTTCGGGGGCACCAGAGGGCATGGCCGACTCGCCCGACTCGACCGCCGAGTTATCCCCAGACTTGCCCACAGAAGTTTCCGCTTGCCCCCGCGTCAGGCCGCGACTCTCGCCCGAGTCACCCCGACTCGCAGCGCCAGAAGGCCCAGAATCGTCGCTAGATAGACCAGCGGCTCGATCTGCCAGCCCTTCGCCTGCATCACGAAATGCAGCCCGCCCAGCGGAACGGCGAGATAGACCAGCCGATGCAGTCTCCGCCAACGCAGCGGGCCGAGCGACCGGATCGCCCGGTTCGAGGAGGTCGCCGCCAGCGGCAGCAGCAGCGCGAAGGCCAGCATGCCGACGGTGATATAGGGCCGCTTGACGATATCGGCCCAGATCAGGCCCCAATCGCGCAGGTCGAGCACGAGCCAGACCGTCAGATGCAGCACAAGATGCCCCATCGCGACGAGACCCAGCGCCCGGCGGAACCGGATCAGGTTGATGCCGGTCCAGCGGCGCAGCGGGGTGACCGCCAGCCCCGCGATCAGGAATTGGAGCGCCAGAAGCCCCAGCCGGTTTTCCAGCGCGTTGATCGGCTCGACCCCAAGCCCGCCGGTCGCGCCCAGCCAGACCGCCCAGGCGGCGGGCAGCATACCCGCGACATAGACCGGCCAGGTCGGCAGCCGCGCCAGCGCGATATTGACTCGCTGAACCCCGGTCATCAGAACTCGGCCGCGAGGTCCATGCCGGCATAGAGGCTTGCCACCTCCTCGCCATAGCCGTTGAACATCAGCGTCGCGACCCGCGGCGCGAAGAAGCCGCCGCCGATCCGGCGTTCGGTGGCCTGAGACCAGCGCGGATGATCGACCGTCGGATTTACGTTGGCATAGAAGCCGTATTCGCGCGGTGCATAGCGGTTCCAGCTGGTCGGCGGCTGCGTGTCGGTCAGGGTGATCCTGACCACCGACTTGATCGACTTGAAGCCGTATTTCCACGGCACCACCAGCCGCAGCGGCGCACCGTTCTGGTTCGGCAGCGGCTTGCCGTAAAGGCCCGTCGCCATGATCGTCAGCGGATGCATCGCCTCGTCGAGCCTCAACCCCTCGACATAGGGCCAGTCGAGAATGCGGCCGCGCTGGCCGGGCATCTCTTCGGGGCGGTAGAGCGTCTCGAAGGCGACGTATTTCGCCGAAGCCTGCACCCCGGCCATGTCCAGCAGATCGGCCAGTTCGAACCCCTGCCAGGGCACGACCATCGACCAGGCCTCGACGCAGCGCAGCCGGTACAGCCGATCCTCGATGCTGACCTTCGAGAGAATGTCGCCCAGATCGTAGCGGCCGGGCCGGTCCACCAGCCCGCCGATCTCGACCGTCCAGGGATCTGTCGTCAGCGCGCCCGCCTTGCGGCTAGGGTCGCCCTTGTCGGTGCCGAATTCATAGAAGTTGTTGTAGCTGGTGATCTCGTCCCAACTGTTTGGAACCAGCGCCTCGGCCCGGGCGGGCCGAAGTCCGGCGACAGCCCCAAGCCCCGCGGCCCCGAGCCCCGCCATCATCCGGCGGCGGTCCAGCCAGACGCTCTCGGGCGTCACCTCCGACCAGCTCAACCGATTGCGCCAACGCCCTGCCATGACCGTCCCCTTCCCTTGGTCCCCGGAGGAAACCTAGTCCGGAGCCGGGCGGCGGCCAAACCACGTCACCTCACGAGTGCGTTGACCTGATCCGAGCGGGGATAGACCTCGTTCATCGGGCGCGTGGTCCCGTCGGGCAGCACCAGCCGGACATGGCGGCGGCGCATCTGCCGGGGCTCGGACACGCCGACCGAATGGGCGATGGTCTCGACCTCGGAAATCACCGACTGGGCATAGCGGGCGACGCGGTGGTATTTCTCTTCGACCACCAACCCCTTCTGCAGATGCGGCTGGTGGGTGGTGATGCCGGTCGGGCAGGTGTTGCGATTGCATTTCAGCGCCTGGATGCAGCCCAGCGCAAACATGAAACCGCGCGCCGAGGCCACGAAATCGGCGCCAGCCGCGATGGCCCAGGCGACATCGGCGGGGTTCACCAGCTTGCCGCTGGCCACGAGCCGCACCCGGTCATGGAGCCCCGCCGCATCGCGCAGGTCGGACACCATCAAAAGCGCCTCGCGGATCGGCAGGCCGACCAGGTCGATCAGCGGCATCGGCGCGGCGCCGGTTCCCCCCTCGCCGCCGTCGATCGAGATGAAATCGGGGGCGGAGGTTGCGCCGCGATCCCGCACCAGGTTGAAGAGCTGCTCGAACGGTTCGGGGCCGCCGACCACCACCTTGAAGCCCACGGGCTTGCCGGTGACCTTGCGGACATGGGCGATCATGTCCAGCATGTCCTCCCAGTTGCCGACCTCGGCGTGGCGGTTCGGCGAATAGCTGTCCTCGCCCAGCGGGATGCCACGGATATGCGCGATCTCGTCGTTGATCTTGGCCGCGGGCAGGATGCCGCCCTTGCCGGGCTTGGCGCCCTGGCTGAGCTTGATCTCGAACATCTTCACCTGCGGGATCGCCGCCAGCGCGGCCAGCTTTTCGTCGGACAGATGGCCATGGGCGTCGCGCACCCCGTATTTGGCCGTGCCGATCTGATAGACGATGTCGCAGCCGCCCTCGAGGTGATAGGGCGACAGCCCGCCCTCGCCGGTATTGAGCCAGATCCCCGCCTCGGCCGCGCCCCGCGACAGTGCCTGCACGGCGGGTTTCGAAATCGCGCCATAGCTCATCCCCGAGATATGGAAGAAGGACGAGGTGACATAGGGGATGCGGGCAAAGGGGCCGATCTTCATCGGCGCGGTGCTGGCGAACTGCCCTTCAAGCGGCGGGAAGGCCGCGTTCACGAAGATCGGCGTCCCCGGAATGCTGAGATTGCGGGTCGAGCCGAAGGCCACGGTATTGCTTTTGCCTTCGCCCGCCCGGGCGACCCAGTCGCGCTGCGCCCGGTTGAAGGGCATTTCCTCGCGGTCCATCGCGAAGAAATACTGGCGGAAGAATTCGCCGAGCTTGGTGAAGATGTTCCGGAACCGGCCGATCACAGGATAGTTGCGGCGGATCGCGTCGCCGGTCTGGGTGCGGTCGATGGCAAACAGCACCAGACTGACCATCAGAAGCGTGCCGATGACCAGCGCAAAAGCGCCCGCCAGCACTTGCAATGCGTAATAGGCCCAGCCCATTCTGCCCTCGTTCGTGCCTGTGCGGGCGGACGATGCCACCCGCGGTTCCCGACAACCTGCGCGGACAACGGAACGGACACAACCCCGCGCGCGACAAGCCTGGGAGGAAAAGATGAAGGCATTGCTTACCGCGGCGATTCTGGCCGCCACAGGGGCGACGGCGGCCGCGGCCGACCCGGTCACCTACACCACCGGCCAAAGCTTCGACGATGTGATCTTCGGGCTGGAAAACGCGGTGACCGGGCGCGGTCTGGTGATCGACAGCGTCAGCCATCCCGGCGAGATGCTGGAACGCACCCGGGCCGATGTCGGCTCGGACAGGACGCTCTTTCTGAAGGCCGATGTCTACAGCTTCTGTTCGGCCGCCCTGTCGCGCAAGGTGATGGAGGTTGACCCGCTGAATATCCGCTTTTGCCCCTACGGGATCTTCGTGCTGCAATATCCCGACACGCCCGACCACACCACGATTGGGTACCGCACTTTCCCCGAAGGCGAGATGAAGGAGGTCGAGGCGCTGCTGGACGCCATCGCGCGCGAGGCGGTCGGGCTCGACTGAACCGCAAGAAAACGCCCGGACCGTCAGGCCCGGGCGCGTTCCGTTCCGGCAAGCGGGATCAGTGCAGGACGGCGTCTTCCGGCTTCGGCCGGTTCGACCCGACCACCCGGTCGCCGATGATCAGACCCTCGGTCCCCACCGTCACCCGGACGGTGCCGCCGTCGCGGATCTCGCCGGCCAGCAGCGCCTCGGCCAGAGGGTCCTGCAGGCTGCGCTGGATCACCCGTTTCAGCGGCCGTGCGCCATAGACCGGGTCATACCCCGCATCGGCCAGCCATTTCCGCGCGCCGTCGTCGAGATCGAGCACGATGCCGCGCTGATCCAGCCGTTTCTGCAGCCGTTTGAGCTGGATCGTCACGATGCCGTCCATGTCCTCGCGGGTGAGCCGGTGGAAGATCACCGTCTCGTCCAGCCGGTTCAGGAATTCCGGCCGGAAATGGGCGCGCACCGCCTCCATCACCTCGCGCCGCGCCGCCTCGGCATCGGCCCCGTCGGGCAGCTGGCTCAGCGCCTGGGACCCGAGGTTCGAGGTCAGCACGATCAGCGTCTGCTTGAAGTCGACCGTGCGGCCCTGCCCGTCGGTCAGCACCCCATCGTCCAGAACCTGCAACAGCACGTTGAAGACGTCCGGATGCGCCTTCTCGACCTCGTCGAACAGGATCACCTGATAGGGTCGGCGCCGCACCGCCTCGGTCAGAACGCCGCCCTCGTCATAGCCGACATAGCCGGGCGGAGCCCCGATCAGCCGGGCGACGGCGTGTTTTTCCATGAATTCCGACATGTCGATCCGGACCATCGCCTGATCGTCGTCGAAAAGGTATTCCGCCACCGCCTTGGTAAGTTCCGTCTTGCCGACGCCAGTCGGCCCGAGGAACAGGAAGGACCCCAGCGGCCGGTTCTCGTCGTTCAGCCCGGCGCGCGCGCGCCGCACCGCATTGGCGACGGCCTTCACCGCCTCTTTCTGGCCGATCACGCGGCGGCCGAGTTCCTCTTCCATGCGCAGAAGCTTGTCGCGTTCGCCTTCCAGCATCTTCGAGGTCGGGATGCCGGTCCAGCGTTCGACGACCTGGGCGATCTGCTCGGGTCGCACCGCCTCGGCGACCATCACGTCATCCTCGCGGCTCTCGGCCTCGGACAACGCCTTTTCAAGCTGCGGGATGATGCCGTAGGACAGTTCCCCGGCACGGGCCAGATTGCCCTCGCGCTTGGCCTGGTCAAGCTCGGCCCGGGCCCGGTCAAGCTGTTCCTTGAGCTGCCGGGACCGATCCAGCTTGTCGCGTTCGGCCTGCCATTTCGCGGTCATCTCGGCCGATTGCTGCTGCATCTCGGCCAGTTCGGCCTCGAGCTTCTCAAGCCGGTCCTTCGAAGCCTCGTCGTCTTCCTTCCTCAGCGCCTCGGCCTCGATCTGCTTTTGCAGGATGTCGCGGTCGAGCGCGTCCAGTTCCTCGGGCTTGCTGTCGACCTCCATCCGCAGACGGCTGGCGGCCTCGTCGACAAGGTCGATGGCCTTGTCGGGCAGGAAGCGGTCGGTGATGTAGCGATGGCTGAGCGTCGCGGCCGCCACCAGTGCCGCATCCGAGATCCGGACGCCGTGGTGCAGCTCGTATTTCTCCTTGATGCCGCGCAGGATCGAGATCGTGTCCTCGACCGTGGGCTCATCGACGAAGACCGGCTGGAACCGCCGGGCCAGCGCCGCGTCCTTCTCGACATGCTTGCGGTATTCATCGAGCGTGGTCGCCCCGATGCAGTGCAGCTCGCCCCGCGCCAGCGCGGGCTTGATCAGGTTCGCCGCATCCATCGCGCCTTCGGATTTGCCCGCGCCGACAAGCGTGTGCATCTCGTCGATGAACAGGATCACCTCGCCCGCCGCAGCCGAAATCTCGTTCAGGATGGCCTTCAGCCGTTCCTCGAACTCGCCGCGATATTTTGCGCCCGCGATCAGCGCCCCCATGTCGAGCGCCATCAGCCGCTTGTTCTTCAGGCTCTCGGGCACGTCGCCATTGACGATCCGAAGCGCGAGGCCCTCGGCGATGGCGGTCTTGCCGACGCCGGGTTCGCCGATCAGGACCGGGTTGTTCTTGGTCCGGCGGCTCAGCACCTGCATCGCGCGGCGGATCTCCTCGTCGCGGCCGATGATCGGGTCGATCTTGCCCTCTTCGGCCATCTCGGTCAGATCGCGCGCGTATTTCTTCAGCGCCTCATAGCCGTCCTCGGCACTGGCCGTATCGGCGGTGCGGCCCTTGCGGATATCGTTGATCGCGGCATTGAGGTTCTGCGCCGTGACCGCCCCCGCATCGAGCGCCTCCTTGGCCTTCGAGGGCACCATGCACAGCGCCATCAGAATCCGTTCAACCGGCACGAAGCTGTCGCCCGCCTTCTTGGCCAGCGTCTCGGCCTCGTCCAGCACCTTGCCGGTGGCCTGATCCATGTAGGTCTGTCCGCCGCCGCCGGACACCTTGGGCATCTTGCCAAGCGCCGCCTCGACCGCCTCCAGCACCCGGTCGGGCGCACCGCCCGCCCGGCGGATGAGGTTCGAGGCCATGCCCTCCTCATCGTCCATCAGCGCTTTCAGAAGGTGTTCGGGCGCCAGCCGCTGGTGGCTTTCCCGCATGGCGATGGTCTGGGCGGCCTGCAGAAAGCCACGCGACCGTTCCGTGAACTTTTCGAGGTTCATCGGGTTCTCCTTTCCTAGAAGCGCCCGCCTCCGGGATGCCTGCCCCGCAGCGCATCCTCCTTCGCGGGCCTTGCCTGGCAATTTGGGAGCAGCCCCCTGCGGTTGCAAGGCCGCGCCTGCGCTTTGTCGCGCTGGACTGGGCGGCTCCCGCCCCGTAGAACCCGCCCCGACCCGATCCCCGTACGCCAAGGAGCGCCCCCATGACCGATGACCGCCTGATCGTCGCCCTAGACGTCCCCGATGCCCATGCCGGGCTGACGCTTGCCGAACGGATCGGCGATGCGGCGGCGTTCTACAAGATCGGGCTGGGGATGCTCACGGGCGGCGGACTGGCGCTGGCGCGCGAGTTGAAGGACGAGCACGGCAAGCGGATCTTCCTCGACATGAAGCTTTTCGACATCGGCGCCACGGTCGAGGCCGCGGTGCGGGGGCTCGCCCGCTTCGATCTGGATTTCCTGACCGTCCATGGCGACCCCCATGTGGTGCGCGCGGCCCGCGAGGGCGCGGCCGGGTCGCAGACCAGGATCCTGGCGGTGACGATCCTGACCTCGCTCGACCGCGCCGATCTGGATGCAAGCCTGATCCGCGCGGGCGATGTCGCGGACGTTGCCGTCGACCGCGCGTCCCGTGCCTTCGAGGCCGGGGCCGACGGGGTGATCGCCAGCCCGCAGGAAGCCGCACTGATCCGCGCCCTGCCCGAGGCAGACGGCCGGCTGATCGTCACCCCGGGCGTGCGGCCCGCGGGTGCCGCCCTTGGCGATCAGAAACGCGTGGCCACACCCGCCCAGGCCATCGCCGCGGGCGCCGATCACGTGGTCGTCGGACGGCCGGTCTGGCAGGCCGAGGACCCGCGCGCCGCGGCGCTGGCGATCCAGGCCGAGCTGGCCTCGCCGCAGGCCCGGCATCCGAACGCTTAAATCCGGGCTCTGGTCAGTCCGCGCCGCCGGGGCGCGCGGCCAGATAGTCCGACAGACGGTCCTTGAGCTGGCCGATCCCCAGGGGGTGGGCCAGATAATCGGCGACCGGCATCACCGCCCATCCCTGCCCCTCGTCGCCGAAGCGGATGCGGGCGATCTCGGCGGCCCCGAGCCGGGCCACGAAGAACCAGACCGGCCGACCGCGCCCGTTGCGATAGACCTGCTGCCAAACCAGCCGCGCCGGATCGAGATCCAACCCCAGCTCTTCGCGGGTCTCGCGCAGCGCGCAGTCGGCCGGGCTTTCCCGGCCCTCGCGCGCGCCGCCCGGGAAATCCCAATGCCCGGGCCAGGAAATATGCGGCACGTCATCCCGAAGGATCGACACAAGCCCGCGCCCGGTCAGAAGCGCAAGCTTGGCCCCGTCGAACGGATCAGTTTTCATTGATGTCGTCGTGCCAGACCTTGACCTGTCCGCGCCGCACGCCCAGCATCTGGCGCAGCACCAGCCAGGCAAGGCCCGAGACCACCGCGCAGATCAGGAAAAGCCAGGGCCAGGCGACAGAAAGCCCCAGCCAGAGCGCACCGCCCACGGCGGCGGCCCCGACCGCGAAACCCAGAAAGACCTGCACCGGCGCGACAAGCTCGAGTATTCCCAAAGCCGCCGCTCCCGCCAGCCAGACCCACCAGGTTTCCAGCATCACCCGCGTCCCTTCAACATCCGGAACGCATCGGCAAAGGCATCCAGCGCATGGGCCGGCACGATGATCGTCTGCTTGCCCGCGCCCTCGCCGACCTTGGTCAGCGCCTCGACCTGTTTCAGCGCCACCTGGTATTGCGCGGCCTCAAGCCCGTTCTCGGCAATGGCCTTGGCCACCACCCCGGTCGCATAGGCCTCGGCATCGGCAGAGACGCGCCGCGCCTCGGCGGCCTGACGCGCCGCGTAAAGCTGTGCATCGGCCTGCAGCTCGACCGCGCGCTTCTTGCCCTCGGCCTCGGTGACCTGGGCCCGGCGGGCGCGTTCGGCATTCAGCTGCTGCAGCATCGCCTCGCGCGTCGCGGCATCGAGATTGACATCGAGGATCTCGGCGCGCGTCACCTCGATCCCCCAGTTCTCGACCGCGTCCTCGACGCTTTCCTTGATGGTGGCGATCAGGTCGGACCGGTTCGACTGGACCTGATCAAGCTCCATCTTGCCGATCTCGGCCCGCACGATGCCCGCCACTGTGGTGGCGATGGCCGCGTCGATGTCGCGGATCCGGTAGACGGTCTTTTCGGGTTCGAGGATGCGGTAGAAGACGCTGGTTTCGACCTGCACCAGCACGTTGTCGGCGGTGATCGCATCCTGGCTGGCATTGGGAAGCTGCCGTTCGAGGATCGAGATCTTGTGGGCCACCCGGTCGAGGAACGGCACGATGAAGTTGATGCCCGGCCCCAGCACAGAGCGCAGCCGCCCGAAGCGTTCGACGACGTGCTTTTCGGACTGCGGCACGATCCGCACCCCGAGATACACGCTGAGAAGGATGAGACCGGCCAGCAGCAACACCACGAGGTTGCCGCCGACAAGGGCCGAAATCAGGTCTGGCAGGGTCATTCACAGGTCCTTTCGCAAAGCGCCGGCACTATGCCCCGCCCGACCGCGGAACGGAAGTCCCGGGACCCTGAGCGCCATTCCGTGAAGAAACCGTTAAGTCCGCCCCGGGCAGGCGCGCCGTGGGGCGGGACCTTACGTCCGGGGACTGCGGCGCGGGTCGAAGGCCAGCAAACGCAGCGCGTTGGCGGTGACCAGCACGGTCGCGCCGGTATCGGCCAACACCGCCATCCAGAGCCCGGTCACGCCGGTGACCGAGGTCGCAAGGAACAGCGCCTTCAGCCCCAGCGCCAGCGCCACGTTCTGGCGGATCGTCCGCATCGCCGCCCGCGACAGCCGGATCATCGCGGGCGCATCGGTCACGCGGTTTTGCAACAGCGCGGCGTCGGCCGTTTCCAGCGCGACATCGCTGCCCGCGCCCATGGCGATGCCGACGCTCGCGCGTTTCAGTGCCGGCGCGTCGTTGATGCCGTCGCCGATCATCGCGACGCCGCCCTGCCCGGCCATCTCGGCAACCGCCGCCAGCTTGTCCTCGGGCAGAAGCCCCGCCCGGGGCTCGATCCCCAGCGGTCCGGCGATGGCGCGAGCGGCGCGCGGGTTGTCGCCCGTCAGCATCACCGCGCCAAGACCCATCGCCCCGAGCTGGCGCACCGCTTCGGCGGCATCGGCACGAGGGGTGTCGGCCAGCCCGATCAGCCCCATCGCCCGGTCCCCGCGCGCGACCAGCACCGCCGAGCCGCCACGTGCCTCGATCCCGGCCGCCGCCTCGACCCCGGCCGCCTGCCCGGCGCCCTCCGGGGCATGGGCGACCGCACCGACCCAGATCCGGGTGCCCGCCACCTCGGCCTCGGCGCCACGCCCCGGATGGGCCCGCGCGGCGCGCGCCTCGGGCAGGGTCAGGCCGCGCGCCTCGGCAGAACTCAGGATCGCCCGGGCCAGCGGATGCGCCGACCCGGTCTCGACCGCCGCAGCAAGCGCCAGAACCTCGTCCTCGGACGCCTCGCCCAGGGGCACGATGCCGGTCACTTCGGGCCGTCCTTCGGTCAGCGTCCCGGTCTTGTCGAAGGCGACCCGATCGACCCGCGCCAGCGCCTCGATCACCGCGCCGCCCTTGATCAGAAGCCCGCGCCGCGCCCCCGAAGACAGCGCCGAAGCAATGGTCGCGGGCACCGAGATCACCAGCGCGCAGGGACAACCGATCAGCAAAAGCGCCAGCGCCCGGTAGACGAAAGTCCCCCAGTCCTGCCCGAAGGCCAGCGGCGGCACCACCGCCACCAGGACGGCCAGCCCGACGATGGCAGGCATGTAATACCGGCTGAACCGGTCGATGAACCGTTCGGTCGGGGCGCGCGCCGCCTCGGCCTCTTCGACCAGCCGCACGATGCGGGCGATGGTGCTGTCTTCCCCGGCCCGCGCGACCTCGACCCGAAGCGCCGCCTCGGTCGCGATCGCTCCCGCGCGCACCGCGTCGCCGGGGCCGCGCGTGACCGGCAGGCTTTCCCCCGTGACCGGGCTTTCGTCGAGGCCCGAGATCCCCTCGAGGATGGTGCCGTCGGCCGGGATCCGGTCGCCCGGCCGCACCAGGATGCGCTGCCCCGGCACCAGCCGCGCCGCCGCGACCTCGCGCAGGCTGCCATCCGGGGCCTCGACCCAGGCACTGCGCGGGACCAGGTCCGAAAGCGAGCGGATGCCCGCCCGGGCCCGATCCGCCGCGACCGCCTCCAGCAATTCGCCCACGGCAAAGAGAAAGACCACCATCGCCGCCTCCTGTGCCGCGCCGATCAGCAGCGCGCCGGTCGCGGCCAGCGTCATCAGCATCTCGATGGTGAAGGGCATGCCCGCGCGCAGAAGCGCCCAGGCCCGCCGCGCCACCGGCGCAAGCCCGACGAGGCAGGCCAATGCGAAGGGCAAGGCCCCGAGCGAGGCGGGCAGCACCAGCGCCACCGCCCAGCTCGCCGCCAGAAGCGCGCCCGTGGCCAGCACGAGCCGCCCACGCGCGGTCCGGTACCAGGCCCGACCGGCCTCTTCGGGCGGCGTGCCATGATCGTGGGGGGCCGACGCTTCGCAAGGACCGCCGCACGAACACTCCGCTTCAGGGGTATTGGCGGCCTGCGGTGCCGCCGGGCCGATGCCGAAGCCCACCGCCCGCACCGCCGCCTCGACCTCGGCCGGCGAACTGGCCCCCGCCTCGAGCCGCAGCCGCAACGTCTCGCGCATCAGCGACACCTCGACGGCATCGACCCCGGGCAGCCGCTCGACCGCGCCGCGCACCTTGCCGGCGCAGGACCCGCAATCCATGCCGGTCACGGTCCATTCATGGGTTCGGGCGGTTGTCTGGGCGGTCATGGCAGCCTCTTTCAGCACAGGAAAATCGGCGGCGGACCTGTTGTCCCCCGCGAGTCGGAACCCTAATGTCTCTAGCGGCTATAGCTTCAAGAGGGTTTTCATGCTGACCATCGGGCGGCTCGGCAAGGCGGCGGGGGTGAAGGTGCCCACGATCCGTTACTATGAACAGATCGGCCTGCTGGCTGAACCCGACCGCAGCGAGGGCAACCAGCGGCTTTACCCGCAACGGGCCCTGCACCGGCTGGCCTTCATCCGCCATGCGCGCGAACTGGGCTTCCCGCTTGATGCGATCCGCGAATTGCTGGACCTTGCCGACCATCCCGACCGGCCCTGCCACGCGGCCGATGCGGTGGCGCGGCGGCAACTGGCGGCGGTCGAGGCGCGGCTGGCCCGGCTGACCGCGCTGAAGGCCGAGCTCGAACGGATGATCGACCAATGCGCCGGCGGGCGCGCCGCCGAATGCCGGGTGCTCGAGGTGATCGGCGATCACGCGCTGTGCAGCACCGACCACCGGCCCGAAACCTGAGCCCTCGGCGGCGCCTGCCCCAATTGCTGCTGCTTTTCCTGCGTCTGCTCTTGCGCCTGCTCCGGACAGCCGCAGGAGGACCGGCATGAACTTCGCCCCGCGCGACGTGACGATCTGGCAAAGGGATGCCACAGCCCTGCTGCAAACCTTTGGCGCGGGCACGACTTCCCCACTGGAGGCCGTCGAGGCGATCCTCGACCGGGTCTGGCGGCTCGACCAGGTGCCGAATGCCTATACCGCGCTGTCCGGCACGCTTCGCGACAAGGCTGCGGCCGCGGCCCGGCGCTGGGCCGAGGGTCGGTCGGCCGGGCCGCTCGACGGGCTGCCGGTGATCGTCAAGAACAACCTCGTCAGCGCGGGCCTGCCGACCGCCTGGGGCAATGCCGCGCTGGCCCGGCGCCCCTGCCCGGCCGACGAGCGGCCGGTCGCTGCGCTCCGCCGGGCCGGGGCGCTGGTGATCGGCAAGGGCAACACGCCGGAATTCGCGCTGGAGGGCTGCACCACTTTTTTGCAACCAGCTCCTTCATCGCGGCGAGATCGAGCATCTGCTCGGCCAGCAGCTTCTTGAGCTTGCCGTTCTCATCCTCGAGCGCCTTCAGCCGCTTCACCTCCGACACCGTCATGCCGCCGAACTTGGCCTTCCAATTGTAGAAGGTGCCTTCCGACATGCCGTGCTTGCGGCACAGGTCCGCGCACTTCGCGCCCGCCTCGTGCTCCGCCAAGATGCTGATGACCTGCTCGTCCGTGAATCTCGTTCGCTTCATTGTCCGTCCTCAAGTTGGGCCGGGCTCTAATCGACAGTGGAGGAAAAATCCCGTGGCAGGTCAGCTCGTCAGGCTCCATCGCGCTGGATTTTCATCAGCTCAACGAGAGAACCCGAAAAATGACGCCCCTTGGCGTCGAGAAGGCGATGGTCGGAGTTTTTCAGAAGCCTGTTAAGGACTTCGGCCAATCCGGGCTACTACTGGTCCTTCCAAGCTTCTTCGACCCCGGTAAAGCGGCACTTCCATCTGCGGTTTCCAAGGCGGCGGAACTCGTAGGATCGCGCCCGGGCACTCCCCTGCTTATTGACGTTCGAGGAAATACGGGCGGCGACTTGCTTCGAACCATGCCTTTGATCGACGCGATATCCGAGGGCGCCAAAGGCCGGCAGGTCGATTTTCTCATCGACAAGTTCACCTTCTCCGCCGCCATCGTGTTCACCGCTGTCTTGAAGCACTGTCTGGGTGAACGGCTCGCACTTATCGGGGAAGAGATGGGGGACGGGCTGACATTCTTTGCGGAAGGAGGAACAATCGACCTCTCGTTCAGCGGAGCGACCGTTTGGTATTCTACAGCCTTTCATGATTGGGCCGCTGGTCGTATCGACGAGACCGCTCCGGTCGAAATCGCGGAGAGAATTGTCCCAATCGGAACACTGGAGCCGGACCGAGTCTGGGTCGCGCCCTCGGAAGATGTCGAAACGCTGGATCGGTTCTGCGGCGAGGTTCTAGGCAGTCTGAACGCCTCGACGAACAGCAGCGAAGTCCGCGCCGCCGATCTTGGCCCGTCGAACAATGCTACGCGATGGATTAAAGGCCGGTTAGATGAAGCTGCGCCGCGTCAATGGTAATCCCGTCGAACGGCCGCGAAGGGCCGAGGCTGTGTCAAAACTCGGTGGCGGAGTCTGTCTGAGGGTGGTTTTCCGTGCCGCCCAGCAGTAGCGCAGCGTCAGATTTCCTTCGCGCGGATGGCGCCCGATAGGCCTTGCCAGAGGCCGTGCTGCGCCGGGGGGGAGCGGCTGTGTCCTGATCAGGCGAGAATGGCCTGCATCAGGCGCCGGATGCCGATCAGGGAGATCACCCGCTTGATATTGTAGGCAAGGACATTCGGCGCCATCTCGGTGCGGACATTCTTCAGCCTGCGGGTCAGGAAATGCGTGTGACCCATCCAGCCCTTGATCGTGCCGAAGGGATGTTCGACGGTGCAGCGGCGAAGGGTCATTGGATCGGTGTCCCGGCTCAGCCTTTCGCGCATCGCGTCGATCAGATGCTCATGCTCCCATCGGGCGATGTGGCGTTCCGTGCCTGTGTTGCAACGGCTTTGCAGCGGGCAGGTCTGACATTCGTTGATCCGGTATCGCCGGACCTGAATACCGCGCTCCTCAGTGGCGTAGCGATAGATCAGGTCCGCACCGGCCGGGCAGACATAGACATCGCGCTCCGGATCGTAGGCGAAATCCGCCTTCACATACATGCCTTTGGCCGCATTGCCAGAGGGGGCCGGTCGCGCCACGGTCGTGATAATGCCCGCCTCTTGGCAGGCGAGGATCTCGGGGCCGCTGAAATAACCCGTGTCGGCGATGGCATGCAGGTCATCACGCTGAAGCACGTCCCTGGCTGCGATCGCCATCGGGCTGAGTTGGTCGCGGTCGAAGCCCTGGTTCGTGACCTCGTGCGTGACGATGATGTGGCTCTCGGTATCGGCAGCGGTCTGGACGTTGTAGCCAACCATGCCGCCGTGTCGGGCGCTGGTCGCCATGGCGCGGGCATCGGGGTCAGTCAGGGAAATCTGCCCACCCGGGGCGTCGGCCAGAGCCCTGTCCATCGCCTTCAGCCGCGCGATCTCCTGCTGGATACGACCATAGCGGCGGGCGAGATGGGCGACCTTGTCGGCCCGGGCCTCGCCGTCTTCCTGCCGGTCGAAGCGGACCATCTCGTTGATCTAACGTTCAACATCGACCTCCAGATGGGCGAGGCGGTTGGCGATCTTGTTCTTCGTGAAGGTCCTGTCACGGTTGTTGACGGCCTTGAATTTGCTGCCGTCGATGGCAATGCAATCGCCCTTCAGCACGCCGATCCGGCGGCAAAGCTCCACGAACTGCGCACAGGTCCTGCGGATCGCGCGGCCATTCCGTGCGGCGGAATTCGGCGATGGTCTTGTGGTCCGGCACCAGCCTGCCGGTCAGCCACATCACCTCGACATTGCGCCCCGCCTCCCGTTCCAGCCGGCGGTTCGACGGGATGCGGTTCAGATAGCCATAGATGAAAAGCTTCAGCAAAACGGCGGGATGGATCCCGGTCAGCCAGTGCGCGCGGAGGTCGCGCGCTCAAAGCCGAGGGCAGACAGATCGAGCTCGGCGACGAACAAATCGACGGCGCGAACAAGATCATCCTCACCGATCCAGTCTTCCAAGCGCTCGGGGAAAAGCACCGTCTGGCTGCGCGGACCCCCCTCGATGAAACCCGCCATGCCTATCTCCCGCTACCGAGAAAGCATAGCATGCCACCGAGGTTTGACACAGCCTCGGTCGAGAGCGTTCAGCACAGAAGCCTAACAAACGCGACCCCTCTGCACTTTCCAAACCTGCGCCGCCACCCATCAGGCCCTTCATCTCAGGCGGTATTCGTGCGAGATCACGTGAGCCTCGCGAGCTTGGAGGAGCAAGAACTGACATGCCCAGGGACTTAAGAACGCTTAAGTTGCGGTACCCATCGGCCAGAACATTCAAGTTTGGCGATGATCCCGCCTTATCCAGCGCACTGCTGTCGTTGGTGCGAAATGGAAAGAAAGTAGCAACATGTAGCGCGCTGCACGAGTTCCAAAATGGCGAGCCTTTCCCTGAAATCGGTCGGCGCGATATCTGCCTCGATTGGGACGAGACTCCAGCCGTTGTGATCGAGACCGTGGAGTTGATCCAATGCAGGTTTGATGAAGTAACCGAAGAAATGGCTCTTGCCGAAGGCGAGGATGACAATCTGGAGGGTTGGCGCGCAGGGCATCGTGGATATTTCGAGCGGAACGGCGGGTTTTCACCGGACATGCAGATTATTTGGGAAAGGTTCTTTCTTATCGAGGACTTGGCGCCAGAATGATAGGCCGCCTAGGCTGCAGACTGATTGAGTTTCAGAGCCAGAACATGACGGTTGCTGCGAGGGCGATAGCGGAGAAGAAGGTTTCCGGGCATCTGTCGTATCGGGTGGCGACGCGCCTCCAGTCCGTCAGCCGGCCGAACATGATCACGATGCGGTCGCGGCGCTTGCACCTCCGCCTGTCGTATATGACGGCTGTCTTGCGAGACTTCCGGCCGGGGACGCAGACCTTCATCCCCTTGTCTTTCAACGCATCTCGCAGCCAGTCCGCATCGTAGCCCCGGTCAGCCAGCAACCAGTCCGCCTTCGGCAGGCTGCCCAGCAGCGCCGCCGCGCCGGTGCAGTCGCTGACCTGTCCAGCGGACATGAAGAACCCGATCAGTCGACCCTTCGCATCGGCGACGGCATGCAGCTTGGTGTTCATGCCCCCCTTGGTTCGGCCGATCTGGCGTCCGCGCCCCCCTTTCTCACCTGCAGGCTGGAGGCCGTGCGGTGCGCCTTCAGGTACTTGCGCAGGCTCACTCGAACGCATGGCGTTCGCCTGCTCACTTCGATCATGATCGTCTTGTGCGCGGCCCGCTCCGCGGCCAGGCCCGTCATGATCCGGGCGAAGACGCCGTGTTCGTGGCTTCTCTCGAACCAGTGGCGTTCAGCCACTCACCTCCAACGCTTCCAGCGGTTGTAGAGCGTCTTGGCCGGACTGTATTCTCCGGGTGCGTCGCACCACCGCAAGTCATTGCGGTTGATAAAGATAATGCCGCTCAGAACACGCCGGTCGTCGACCCGGGGCTTGCCATGGCTCTTCGGAAAGAATGGCTTCAGGCGCTCCATTTGCGCCTCGGACAACGGTTTCGACGATACGAGCCCTGATGCCTTCGAGCTCAAAATTGTTCGAGCATGGTGGGGACATGCGTCAGTTCCTGCCATATCTGCTAGCCAACTGCCGTTTGATGGCAGCCGCCGAAAATCGCGGCGACATGGCTCCAATTCACAACACACTCATGCAGGCGCTGCGCCTACGATGAACCGCTTCCTATCGAGGGCGGTATCAGAGCTGCGGAGAGGCAGCGAAGCCGATTCAGCCCATGCTTCAAGCCCAAATCGACGGAACCGAAGTAATCACCAAGGGAGACAAGGTTTTTCTGAATCAAGTTGCGTCCGGCTACGGGCACTGGTCTGCTTGTTTTCATTCTGGAGCCTTCTTGAAACATCTGCCGTCCAAGCGCAGGAGACCTTTTCCTGGAGCGAATTGCGTGCATTTGGCGAGATCCATGTTTGCAACCCGGAGCACCGGATCGTGAACAATCACGAATACCTCGCCTGGATGGACTTCACCCAACAGGTCGTGCAGGGCCTCAACGCCGAGGACGTTTTCGCCTCCTGTCCAGGTGGCCGATGGAGTTTCCTGCCGGGCTCTTTGGCCGGTGGCCCCGGCTCCGACGCCGAAACCCGTGCCGCCTTGCTGGCGCGGGCTGCGGTGGAACCGGATGTCGCGGACATGGAGGAGCGACGCGTCCGCCAGGGCTATGCCGCCACGGAGTACCTTACGGCGGCCTATCTGGCCTGCCCGGACCAGGCATGCTTTGATGACTTGTTGCGGGACGATGGGTATTTCGACGTGATATGTCCGGACCCGCGCGATGCCGATCGGCCTGCAACTGATCGGTCCGGTCGGCAGCGAGAGCCATCTGCTGGCCCTGGCGGACCCCGTCGCACCGCCATTCGAATGGCCGACGCTGGCGCTCAGGCCAGACTGACCGCGACTCGGCCAAGCCCCGCGATCTCGGCCGACAGATCCGTCCCCGGCCCGAACCAGGGCAGCCCGCAGACCGATCCGGTGATCACCGTCTGCCCCAGCTGCAAACCGCCGCAATGGCGGCCCAGATGGCGCAGCAAAAGGTCGAGATTGGCCTGCGCCGAGCCGCCGGGCACTTCGGTTTCGCCCTCAAGCACGGTGTGGGCGCCGGCCCGGAACCGCGCCGACAGGCGGCCGAAATCGCGGCCGTCCCAGGCCTCGGGCCCCGATCCCGGAACCAGCCCGGCGGTGATCTGAAGATCGGCGAACTTGAGGTCGGGCCGGTCGGCCGCGGCGCCCGCAAGTCGGGTCTCGACCAGTTCGAAGACGGCACGGGGGCGGAAATGGGCGGCGGGGTCGGGCGGCAGGCCCGGCCCCGGCAGCGCGCGGATCAGTTCGAACCCCACTTCAAGCTCGACCCCCAGCCGGTCGCGCACCCTGCGGCTGCCGCCATCGGGCACCCGGTAGCAGGCGGGGATCGGCGCCAGCACCGGCGGCCCCTCGGGCAGACGCCCCACCTTGAACCCCGCGACCGGGCCCAGCGCCCCGGACACCCGGGCCTGAACCGCCAGCACCTCGGCCCGCGACAGCGGCCCCGGTGCCTCGGCGACCCGCTGCCCGCCCCGATGCGCGGCGAGCAGCGCCTCGGCGAAGGCCTCGGTCTCAGACATGCTGCGCCCCGAGAAGGGCTGCGACCTCGCGCGCGGCGCAAAGCACCGGGTTCAACAGCGGCACCGGCGCGCGGTCGCGCAGCCGTTCCGCCGCCGCGCCCAGCGGGCCGCCGCCGATCACGACCTGCGCAGCACCCGCCGCATGCGCCTCGACGATGGCTCCCAGGAGCCCGGCGTCGAGCTTTGCCGCGGACCGCATCAGCGCCACCGGATCACCCGCCGCGAAGCAGCACCCAAGATAGGGCACGGTACCCGCATGGCGCCGCATCAGCGCGTCGATCTGGGCCTCGAGCCCCGGCGTGGTGGTCGCGACCGCGAAGGGCAGGCCCGACCGGGCGGCCACGCGGGCCGCCGCCGCGCCGATGCCGATCACCGGACAGGCCAGACGGGCGGCCAGCGCCTCGGCGCCCGGGTCGCCGAAGGCCGCGACGATCACCGCATCGGGCCGCCCCGGGACCTCGGCCGCCGCGATCCCTTCGGCGGCACGGGCGAGAGCCTCGGGCGTCACGATCAGCGGCGGTCCCGCAGGCGCGGTCCAGCCAATCGGCGCCACCGGCAGGGCGCGCGCCGCGATTTCGCACATGGACGCGGTCACCACCGGGTCGCTGTTGGGGTTCATCAGCCGAATCTCTGTCATGGGCCGACCATGCCGCAGCGCGGGCGCCCCGTCACGCCTTGCCGCGAAGCGCCCGCGCAACGCGGTCACAGCGCCAACTATAGGCCATATGAATTATCTCTGAGAAAAATAAGATAGAGACGCATATTCCTGCCCGGCCCGGCCGGGCGTTACCTTAGGCGGGACCTTCACATGAGGACTAACATGGGCGCGCTCGACGGCATTCGGATTCTGAGTTTCAACCATTTCCTGTCGGGCCCCGCCGCGGCGCAGCATCTGGCCGACATGGGCGCCGACGTGATCGCCATCGAGCCCATCGGCGGCGCCTTCCAGCGCAACTGGGCCGTCGCCAATCGCTTCGTCGACGAGACCAGCGTCAACCACATGACGACCGGCCGCAACAAGCGCTCGCTCGCGCTGGACCTGAAGGCGCCCGCGGCGCTGGACGCGGTCAGGCGGCTGATCGCGACCGCCGATGTGGTGATGGAGAATTTCCGCCCCGGCACGATGGACAAGCTCGGACTGGGCGAGGCCGAGCTGCACCGCATCAATCCCCGCATCATCTATGCCGCGACCACGGGCTATGGCGCCGACGGCCCCTACGCGAAGCGCCCCGGTCAGGACGTGCTGTTGCAGGCGATGTCGGGGCTTGCCGCCCATACCGGCAGCCTCGAAGGTGGACCGGTTGCTATCGGCACGGTGCCGATCGACCACCATGCCGCCGCGCTGACCGCAGGCGGCATCGTCGCGGCCCTGTTCGAGCGCGAGCGCACCGGCGTCGCCCGCAAGGTCGAGGTCAACATGCTGCAGGCCGCGCTCGACCTGCAGGGCGAATCGATCACCGCCTGGATGAACGGCGCGAACCGCAAGGGCCCGCGCGGCGAGGCGGGACTGGCCAACTGGTTCAGCCCGGCGCCCTACGGGATCTACGCGGTCAGCGACGGCCATGTCATGATCTCGATGTGCAAGCCCGCCGATCTGGCAGAACCGCTGAACCTGCCCGAACTGGCCGCCTTCACCGAGGAAGACGGCTTTTCGAAACGCGGCGAGATCGCGACACTGGTGCAGCAGGGCATGGCGCGCCTGACCATGGCCGAGGCGCTGCCGCTGCTTGAGGCGGCCGGGGTCTGGCACACGCCGGTCGAGGATTACGACGCCCTGCCCCAGAACCCGCAGGTCCGGCATCTGGGCGCCTTCGTCGAGGCCGAGACCCGGGGCGGCTCGCCCATGGTGATGCTGGCCCATCCGGTCCGTTATGACGGCGAGACGCCGCCCGTCCGGATGACGCCGCCCGCCCTGGGCGAGCACAGCCGCGAGGTATTGGCCGAGGCGGGCCTTGGTTCCGACGAAATCGAAGCGCTCCTTGCGGCCGGAGCCGTGGCGCAGACCGACCGGATGCGGGGGTAATACAGATGGATTTCACGATTTCCGACGAGATGAAGATGGTGACCGAGGCTGTCGCCCGCTTCGTGCGCGAAAAGGTTCAGCCGCTGGAGCAGGAAACCGAGGCCAATGCCCAGATCCCGCCCGAAAAGCTGGCGGCGGTCCGGGCCGAGGCACAGGCGCTGGGCTTTTATGCGCTGAACATGTCCGAGGAGGTCGGCGGCGGCGGGCTCGGGGTTCTCGACATGTGTCTGGTCGAGGAACAGCTGGGCCAGACCTCGGACGCGCTGATCCGGCGGATCTTCGGGCAGGTCTATCCGATGCTCGAACAGTTCAAGGGCGATCTGCGCGAAAAGTACCTTTTCCCGACCGTCAGGGGCGACAAGATCTGCGCCATGGCGATCACCGAACCGGGCGCGGGCTCGGACGCGGCCGCGATCAAGACCAGGGCGGTGCTGGACGGCGATCACTGGGTGCTGAACGGCAGCAAGCATTTCATCTCGGACGGGGACATCGCCGATTACATCATCGTCATGGCGGTGACCGATCCCGAGAAGCGCGCGCGGGGCGGCATCACGCTGCTGATCGTCGACAAGGACATGCCCGGCTTCAGGGTCACGCGGAACCAGCCGATGATGGGCCATCGCGGCTATGGCCATGCCGAGATGACCTTCGACGACGTGCGCATCCCGAAGGACCAGATCCTCGGCGAGGTGGGCGAGGGCTTCAAGGTCATGATGGCCAATGTCGGCGGCATCCGGCTGGGCCATATCGGCGCGCGGGCGGTCGGCATGGCCTCGCGCGTTCTCGAGATGATGCGCGAGCATGCCGCCACCCGGAAGCAGTTCGGCCAGCCCATCGGCGAGTTCCAGATGGTCCAGCAGATGATCGCCGACAGCGCGATGGAGATCTTCGCGACCCGGATGATGGTGCTGAACACCGCCTGGGAAATCGACCAGGGGATGGACCCGCGCGACAAGGTCTCGATGGTCAAGGTGCAGGCCTCGGAAATGCTGGGCCGGGTCGCCGACCGGGGCATTCAGGTCTTCGGCGGCTATGGCTTCACCAAGGAGCTGCCGCTGGAACGCATCTACCGCGACGCGCGGGTGACCCGGATCTATGACGGCACCTCGGAGGTCCACCGCATGCTGATCGCCCGTTCGGTGATCAAGCGCGGCCTGACGCTTTGACGGAACGGAGTTTTTCATGAGTATCGAACGGGGCCAGTCGGTCACCTTCCGCAAGACCCTGACCGTGGCCGAACAGGGCTTCTTCACCGGCATCTCGGGCAATCTGGGTCCGGCCCATGTGGACCGCGTCAAGGCGCAGGCTCTGGGCCTGCCGGACATGGCCGTGTTCGAACTGGCGGCAGGCGCGCTGTTCTCGACCGCGCTGTCGCGGCTTGCGGGGCCGGACTACCGGATCGGCACGATTTCCTTCTCGTTCCACCGCACCGTGACCGTCGGCGAAACGCTGGCCGCCACAGCCACCAGCGGCGGCCCCGAAGGCAAGTCTCTGGTCTGCCATCTGGCGGGCGAGATCGACGGCCACACCGTAGTGACCGGCGAGGCGACACTCGTCCTCAGGGAGGGCTGAGCCCTCATGTACGACATCCGTCAGATGGACGAGCTGTGCGTGGGCGACCGCATCAGCGTCACCAAGACCGTGACCGAGGCCGACGGCGCCATGTACATTGCCGCCACCGGCGATTTCGGCCCGGTCCATGTCGACGAGGACTATGCCTCGGGCACCCGCTTCGGCGAGCGCCTCGCGCCGGGCATCCTGGTCGCGGGCATCTGCACTTCGGTGCTGACCGCCGAGCTTGTGGGTACGCTGGGCGTGTCGATCCGCGACAGCTTCTGGTTCACCGGCGCGGTCCGCTACGGCGACACGCTGACCTTCGAGATTTGGATCAGCGGCAAGGACGAGGAAAACCGCACCGTCGATTGGCAGGCCTCGGCCCGCAACGAAGAGGGCGCCGAGGTCCTCAAGGCCGACGCGACCCTGAAATTCCCCCGAAAGAAAGTGACGACATGAGCCTGACCGGCAAGGATCTGCGCGGCATCACGGTCGCGACCGTTCTGCCCTTCGACGAGACGGGTGCCATCGACTGGGAGGGCTATGCGGCCGTCCTCGACCATTGCGCCAAGCCCGAGACGACCGATTGCGTCTTCGTCAACGGCCATGCCGGCGAGGCGACCGCGCTGACCGAGGCCGAACGCGACGAGGTGATCCGCACCACCCGCGATCATATCGGCAAGGACCGGCTGTTGCTGGCGGGCGTGGTGCCTACCGGTTACCCCGAGGCCGTCCGTCAGGCCGAAGCCGCCCGCGAGGCCGGCGCCGACGTCGCCGTGATCTTCCCGCCCGAGGCTCTGGGCGGCGGAAACGCCTCGACCAGGGCCCCCGTGGCCTTCATGGAAAAGCTCGCCCGCGAGCTGGCGATGCCGATGTCGGTCTTCCAGTTCCCCATTGCCTCGGGCTTCGGCTATTCGACCGAGGCGCTGGCCGAGATCGCCCAGATCCCCGAAATCGTCGCGATCAAGGAAGGCAGCGCCACGATGCTCGCCTATGACGAGAACCGCCGCGCGGTGAAGGCCGCGGCGCCCGATGTCGCGATCCTGCCCTCGAACTTCCACTGGTTCTTCTCGCAACTTGCGCTGGGCGGCGACGGCATCCTGTCCGGCCTCGCCTCGCTGACGCCAGGCCTTCTGGCCGAGCTGTGGCAGGCCTCCGAGGCGCAGGATCTGGCGCGGATGCGCGCGGTCAACGACCGGCTTTACCCGGTGGTGCGCGCGATCTACGGCCCCGCCCCGGTCGTCGACATGCACACCCGGATGAAGGACGGATTGAGAATGATGGGCATCATCAAATGTGCAACCCCGCGCCTGCCGCTCTTGCCGCAACCCGGGGCCATCGTCGAAGGCCTCCGCGCGGCGCTGATCCAGGCGGAGGTGCTGTGATGGCCGCACATCCCCATGGCGGGCTTTACGCCGCCACCATCTGCCCGATGCACGAGGACGGCGCGCTGGACCTCGACAGCCTCGAGCGGCATTTCGCGGCCGTTCTGGCGACCGAGGGGCTCGACGGGCTGTTGCTGAACGGGCATGCGGGCGAAGGCATCTTCCTGACCCGCGACGAGGCCGCGACCGTGGTGCGCCATGCCAAGGCCATCGCCCCGACCAAGCGGGTGCTGGCGGCGGTCAGCGCCGAATCGACCGCCCAGGCTGCCGCCGACGCCCGGGCCGCGCGGGCGGCCGGGGCCGACGGGATCATGGTCTTCGCCCCTTTCTCCTGGGCGCTCGGCGCCGATCCGCGCGCGATTGTCGCCCATCACAGGGGCATCGCCGAGGCGGCCGAAGGGCCGGTCTACCTGTTTCAGGGCTCGGTCGGCTCGGGCGGGCTGCATTACGCGCCCGACACGCTGGCCGCGCTTCTGGAGATAGAGGCGGTCGTCGGCATCAAGGAAGGCTCGTGGGAGACCCGCGCCTATGAGGACACGCTGCGCCAGACCCGCGCGCTCCGGCCCGAGGTCGCGGTGATGGCCTCGGGCGACGAACACCTCTTTGCCTGCTTCCAGCTGGGCAGCGACGGATCGGCCGTCAGCCTCGCCGCAGTTGTTCCGGACCTGATCGTGGCGCTCGACACCCATGTCCGCGCGGGCGAGACCGACGCCGCACTGGCGATCCACCGCAAGCTTTTCGCGCTGGCCAGACTCGTCTATGCGCGCCCGGGCCATCTGGCCGCCGCCCGGCTGAAAGCCTGCCTTGCACGGCTCGGCCGGATCGACAGCCCCGCCTGCCGCGCGCCGACGCCACCCATCGACCAGGCCGAAACCGACCGTCTGGCCGCAGCGCTTGCGCCCTGTCTGGAGACCCGAGATGAGTGAACCCCATCAGACGCACATGGTCTTCGTCGATATCGACCCCGAGGACGAGGCCGCCTTCGACGACTGGTACAACAACACCCACCTGCCCGACATCCTGGCCTGCCCCGGCTGGCTGGACGCCCGGCGCGAGAAATGTCTGGAGGGCGGGCCAGCCCATGTGGCGATCTACACGATCACCGGCCCAGAAGCCTATGAAACGCCGGAATTCGCGGCTATCAAGGGCTTTGGACCGTTCACCGACAAGATCCGCAATTTCCGGCGGGTCCGCCTGACGAAAAGCTGAACGCGTCCCCAAGAGGAAGCGTTCGCCCCATGCTGAACCTGCGACAACTCGAGATCCTGCGCGCGGTGGTGCAGTACCGCACCACCGTCGGCGCCGCCGAACGTCTGGGCATGTCGCAACCTTCGGTCTCGAACACCATCCGCCATATCGAGACGGTGCTGGGCTTCCCGCTGTTCGAGCGGGTCTCGAACCGGCTGGTGCCGACCGAAGAGGCGCTGATCCTGCTGGAAGACGCGGAACCGTTGTTCCTGCTGCGCGACGCGGTCAACCAGCGCGCGGCCGATCTCCGGCGCGGGCGGATCGGGCGCATCCGCATCGCCTCGACCGCCGAGCTGTCCGAGGCGGTGCTGCCCCGGGTCATCGCCGACTATGCCGGGCAGTACCCCAAGGTGCAGATCTCGCTGGAAACCCGGCCGCTCGACAGTGTGCTGCAGGTGGTCGAGAACGGGCTGGCCGATGTCGCCTTCGTCATCGCCGCCTATGAACGCCAGGCACTCGACTACGAAACCCTGGTCGAGTTGCGCGCGGTCTGCCTGTGCCCCGCCGACGACCCGCTGGCCCGGCTCGAGGCGGTGACGCCGCGCGACCTGATCGGGCGGCAGATGGTTGGCCCGCAGGTGTCGAACCGGATCGGGCTGATGATCGCCGACAGCTTCCGCGCCAGCGGCCATGTCTACAGCCCCTCGGTCGAGACCCGGTTCATGAACGCCGCCGCGCGGATCGTGCGCGAAGGCTGCGGCGTGACCCTGATCGACGAGTTGTCCGCCCATACGGTGCTGCGGCCGGGGCTGGTGGTGCGCGCCTACGCGCCCGCGCTCAGCTTCGAGCTTTCGGCGGCGACCTCGCGCACCAAGACCACCTCGCGCCAGACCCGGCGCCTGATCACCGCCTTCGCCGAGCGGGTCCAGGCCCAGATCGCAGAAGTCCGGGCCGAGGCCGAACGCGACGCCTCATGACGCCGCGCGGCGACGCAACCCGGCCAGAACCGACGCCCCGCCCTCGACGATCAGATTGGTTTCGTTCGTCGCGACCAACATCTGCGCGCCCAGCGCCAGCGCATGGCTTTGCACCAGCCCAGGCGGCAGGCCCATGACGCCGAAGCCCAGCCCATGGGCCTTTGCCGCAGCCGCGATGCGCTGAAAGGCGGCCAGCATGTCGGGATGTCCGATCTGCCCGCGCAGCCCGATCCCGTCGGCCAGATCGTTGGTGCCGATGATCAGCGCGTCGAGCCCCGGCACCGCCGCGATCTCCTCGACCGCCGCCAGCGCCTCGGCGCTTTCGATCATCGCGATCACCTGCCCCTGGCCCGCCCGCGCCACCAGATCCGCCGCCGGCAGCGGCACGTAAGCGGCGACGGGCAGCGGACCCGGCAGCGCCCGCCGCCCGACCGGCGCAAAGCGACAGGCGCGGACCACCGCGCGGGCCTGATCGGCGCTGTCGACATGGGGCACGATCACCCCGGCCGCCCCGCAATCGAGCGTCCGCGCAAGATCCGGCGAGCCCGGCCCGGTGACCCGCGCATAGACCGGAAAACCGGCTGCCAGCCCGGCCGCCGCCGCCTGCCCCAGATCGGCCAGACCGATGGGCCCATGCTCCATATCCATGACCGCAAAATCGAATCCCGCCCCCCTGGCGAGAAGGATCGCCTCGGCGCGCCCCAGAAGGCAGAAAGCCAGCCCGATTTCCGGACCGATGCCGTTTTCACTTTGCACGAAAAATACCCTCCACAGCACAACGCTGCTTGCATCCTGTTCGACTTCTGTTTTTCGTCCTCGCAGGTTACCCTGTTTTCAAGAGGAGTATTCGCGAAAACCCCAGATTAAATACTTCCATCCACTTTCTTAATAGCTCTCTTCCTTTCGCCCCCCGTCTTTGCGGATAACCTCTCGCAACAGGACCGACGCGCGGCGGGATCGTCCGCCCGGATCGATGGATAGGAGGTGCACCGGTGTCAGACCGCTCGGCAGAGCATGACGTGTCGCGAGTTGCTTCGAGCGCGGTCTGGAAAGGCCTGTCGATGATGCTCTGGACGCTCCGCAGAGCGGTGGACGGGGCCGCCATCCTGCTTCTGGCCTACATGGCGCTGGCCGTCCTGATCCAGATCGTCGGGCGCTATGTCTTCAATTATTCCATCGCCTGGAGCGAAGAGACCGCGACCTTCGCGCAGATCTGGCTGGCGCTGCTGGGAGCGGGCATCGCGATGCGCCACAACCAGCATGTCGGCGTCGATGTCCTGATCCTGAAGGCACCTCTGGCGGTCCAGCGGGTCTTCAACATTGCCGCCTTCGCGCTTGGGGCCTGGTTTCTCGGCGTCGTGGTCGTCGGATCGCTGTCGATGGTCGCCATCGGCATGATGGTCAAGTCTCCGGCCCTGCGGATCCCGCTGGCCATTCCCTATTCGGCGCTGCCCGTGGGCTTTGGCTATTTCCTTCTCGAATTCGCCCTGTCCAGCATTCCGCGCATCCTGCGCCCCGGCGCCCGGAACGCCGAGGAGACCGGCATATGATCTGGGCCGTCGGAGGATTTCTGCTGCTGTTGGTTTCGGGCATCCCGATCGTGCTGGCGCTCGGGATCGCGGCTCTGGTCGCGATCGAGCTGACCACGACCGCCCCGATCTCGATCGTCGCCCAGCGCGTCTATGGCGGGATCAGTTCGTTCACGCTGATGGCCATTCCGTTCTTCGTGGCCTCGGGGCTACTGATGGAGGCCGGCGGCATCGCCCGGCGCTTCGTCGCGCTCGCGGGCGCGCTGGTGGGCTGGATCACCGGCAGTCTTTACATGGTCTCGGTCGTCACCGGCACCGGGCTCGCGGCGATCTCGGGCTCGGGCTCGGCCGATACCGCCGCGATCAGCGCGGTGATGGTGCCCGAGATGAAAAAGCGCCGCTACGACATCGACCTGGCGGCGGCGATCATCGCCGCCTCGGGTTCGCTGGCCTCGATCATCCCGCCCTCGATCGTGATGATCGTGATCGCCGTGACCGCCAACCAGTCCATCGGCGCGATGTTCCTGGGCGGCATCGTCCCGGGGCTGATCGTCATGGCCGGGTTGATGCTGGGCGCCTGGCTGTTCGCCCGCCGGGGAGGCCCGGCCTATCGCGACGGCGAGGCCTTCACGTTTCAGCGCCTCGGCCGCACCTTCCTCGACGCGGCGCCGGGCCTCCTGGTGCCGGTGGTCATCATCGGCGGCATCGTCGGCGGCGTCTTCACCGCGACCGAGGCCGCCTGCGTGGCGCTGTTCACCACACTGGTCGTGACCATGTTCATCTACAGGGAACTCAAACCGCGCGACCTGCCGCGGATCCTGCTGAAGGCGATCAGCCTGTCGGCGACGGTCCTGATCATCATCTCGACGGCTTCGGTCTTCACCTGGATCATCGCCACCCAGGGCTTTCCGGCGATGCTGAGCGCCTGGCTGACCGGGATCACCGAGAACCCGATCGCCTTCCTGCTGATCGTCAACCTGCTGCTGCTGGTCGTCGGCATGTTCATGGAAAGCATCTCGGCGGTGCTGATCCTGCTGCCGGTGCTGCTGCCCATCGCCCGAAGCTATGGCATCGACCCGGTGCAATTCGGCATCATCACCGCGCTGAACCTGTCCATTGGCCTGATCACGCCGCCCTACGGGATCTGCCTCTATGTCGCCTCGTCGGTGGCCGGGCGCCGGATCGAGCAGGTCTCGCGCCGGATCTGGCTGCCGTTCCTGTGCATGCTGGTGGCGCTGGTGCTGGTCACCTTCGTTCCGGCCGTCTCTCTCTGGCTGCCGTCGGTCATCATGAAATGACCGGGCCGTTCGCTCTTTAACCAAGAAAAGGAACCCTCCGGATGTCCAACAGAGTCCTGTCCTCCCTCGCGGTTCTCGCCGCATTGACGGCCGCGCCCGCCCTGGCGGCCGACTACACCTTCAAGGTGGCCCATACCAACGCCGCCGACGAGGTGCAGGACAAGGGCCTGCAGAAGATGCGCGAGCTTCTGGAAGAAAAGACCGACGGCGCCGCCACGCTGGAAATCTACCCCGGCGGCCAGCTGGGCGACGAGGCGCAGCTGATCGAGGGCGTGATGCTGGGCTCGCTCGACATGTCGATGACCTCGAACTCGCTCCTGTCGAACTATATCGAGGATTTCCGCGTCTTCGACATGCCCTTCCTCTTCCCGTCGATCTCGGCCCTGGGCGAGAAGGTCGATGCCAACTGGGACCTGATGGAAGACAGCGCCAACGGGTCTGGCTTCCAGCTGATTGGCGTGTTCTCGTCAGGCATCCGCCACCTGATGACCTCGAAACCGGTCGAGACCATCGACGACGTCAAGGGGCTGAAGATCCGCACCATGCAGAACCCGGTCCATGTCGAGGCCTGGCGCGCCTATGGCGCCAACCCGACGCCGATGGCCTATTCGGAACTGTACGGCGCGCTGCAATCGGGCGTCGTGGACGGGGCCGAGGCCGCCTCGACCGGCTATGACGGCATGAAGTTCTACGAGGTCGCGCCCGATTTCGCGCTGGTCGGCTGGCTGAACATGACCGCCCCGGTGGTGATGCAGAAGGCCGCCTATGACGCGCTGCCGGAAAACATCCAGACCGCGCTGATGGAAGCGGGCCAGGAAGCCGCCCGGTGGGAACGGCAATATGTCGAGGATCAGGAACAGCCGCTGATCGACAGCTTCAAGGCCGAGGGCGTGACCATCACCCGGCCCGATGTCGAACCGTTCCGCAAGGCGTCGCTGCCGCTTTACGAAAGCGAACTGACGACCCCCGGCCAGAAGAAGCTTTTCGAGGCGCTGACCGCCGAATAAACCCGGCCCGCAAGGTCCAAGGCCGCGGCCCCAAGCAAGGGCCGCGGTTTCCGTTCAGAAATGAAAGCCGACCCCAATCATGCTTGATCTAGCCATCAGAAACGCCCAGATCGTCACCGCCGCCGACCGCTATGTCGCCGATATCGGCATCCGCGACGGCCGCATCGTCGAGATCGCCGAAAAAGTCGGCGCGGCCGCCGAAGAGATCGACGCGACCGGTCTCTGGGCGATGCCCGGCGGGATCGACGCCCATGTCCATCTGGCCCAGCCCCAGGGCGGCGGCGTGGTCATGGCCGACGATTTCGAGACCGGCACCCGGTCGGCCGCCGCGGGCGGCAACACCACGGTCCTGCCGTTCGCGCTGCAGCAGAAGGGCCAGACCCTGCGCGAGGCGGTGCAGGCCTATCACGCCTCGGCCGAGGGCAAGTGCCATGTGGATGTGTCCTTCCATCTGATCATCACCGACCCGACGCCCCAGGTGCTGGGCCAGGAACTGCCCGCGCTGATCAAGGACGGCTATACGTCCTTCAAGGTCTTCATGACCTATGACGACCTGATCCTGAACGATGCCGAACTGCTCGAGGTCTTCGACACCGCCCACCGCGAACAGGCGCTGGTGATGGTCCATGCCGAGGGCCATGACGCGATCAAGTTCATGACCCGCAAGCTGGAAGAGGCGGGCAAGACCGCGCCCTATTACCACGCGATATCGCATTCCGCCGTGGCCGAGCGCGAGGCCACCCACCGCGCCATCAGCCATGCCGAACTTACCGATGTGCCGATCGTCATCGTCCATGTCTCGGGCCGCGAGCCGATGGAACAGATCCAGTGGGCGAAGCGGCGCGGCCGCAAGGTCTTCGCGGAAACCTGCCCGCAATATATCGCCCTGACGCGCGACGACCTGAAGGGCCTGAACATGGACTTCTCGGGCGCCAAATATGTCTGTTCGCCGCCGCCGCGCGACACCGACAGTCAGGACGCGATCTGGGAAGGGCTGCGGGACGGCACCTTCGACATTTTCTCGTCCGACCACTGCCCCTTCCGCTATGAAGACCCGGCCGGCAAGGACGTGAAGGGCGCGCGGACCTCGTTCAAATGGGTGCCGAACGGCATTCCGGGCGTCGCCGCACGGCTGCCCGTGCTGTTTTCCGAGGGCGTGTCGAAGGGCCGGATCTCGGCCGAACGTTTCGTGGCGCTGACCGCCACCAATCCGGCCAAGCTTTACGGGCTTTATCCGAAGAAGGGCACCATCGCCATCGGCGCGGATGCCGATATCGCGCTCTGGGACCCGAAGGTCGAAACCACGATCACCCAGGCCAAGATGCATCACGGCTGCGACTACACCCCCTACGAGGGGATGGCGGTGACGGGCTGGCCCGTGCGGACGATCCTGCGCGGCAAGACGGTTGCCGCCGATGGCGAGGTGACCGGCACCCCCGCCGATGGCCAGTACCTGCCCCGCAAGATCAGCGGCGAGGCCTTCCCCGGCTGAGCCGGACATGAAACGGCCGGAGGGCAGCCCCCTGCCCCCCGGCCCTTTTGCCTTCCCCGGCGGCGTTCAGGTCCGGCTGCCCTCGGGATCGACCCGCGCGGCGAGGTCTTCCATCATCGCCGCGTTCTGCATCCGCAGGATCGCCTCGGCGGCGGGCAGGTCGTGACGCCTGAGCGCCTCGACCATCAGCGCCATTTCCTCGGCCAGAACCGCCTGCCGCCCCGGCCCGTAGCCATAGCCGCGCCGGAAGGCGAAGATCAGCTCCCAGCCGCGCAGGAACATCCGGTGCGCCTCGGCATTGCCGCCGAACTCGACCAGCCGCGCATTGAAGCGGCGGTTCGTTTCCAGCGCCGCCACCTCTTCGCCCGCCGCCAGATGCGCGGCATAGGCTTCGGCCAGCGCCTCCAGCTCTTTCAACCGTTCCAGCGTCAGGGTCCGCATGCCCCGCCGCAGCGCAAAGATCCGAAGCTCGGTGTTCAGCTCGAACAGGTCCGAGATATAGGCGCGGTCGAGCCTGCGGACCGTCGCGCCGCGATTGGGCTCGATCTCGACCAGCCCCTCGCCCTCGAGCTTTCTCAGCGCCTCGCGCAGCGGCATGGTCGAGAAGCCCAGATCGGCCGCCAGTTCGGCCACCTTCAGCCGTTCGCCCGGCGCGAAACGGCCCGCAAGGATCGCCTCGCGGATCTGGCGGGTGGCCTGGTCGACGGAATTGGCGGCGGGTTCCAGTTTGCTGTCCTTGCGCGGGGCCGGGCTGGGCGCAACCATAGTCAGTCGCGCTTCTGGATCAACGAGACATGTTCGGCCGAGATCGCGGGCGAGCGGTCGGGAAACAGCAGCCACACGGTCTCGGTGATCACGCCCGCGGGCCGGGTCCGGCTTTCGCGCTTGGCGGTGAACTCCATTTCCACATGCATCTCGTCGCCCGCGCCCATCGGATGGACGAAGCGCACATGGTTCCAGCCGAGCGAGGCAATCGAGCTGTCCTCGTACAGCTTCAGCTCGGTCTTCAGCCCCTCCATCAGCGCCAGCCCGTAAAGCCCGTGCGCGATGATGCCGTCGAACCCGGCCCGTTTGGCATAGGCCTCGTCGGTATGCAGGGGATGATGGTCGCGGGTCAGCCGACAGAAATCGGCGATGTCGGCTTCGGTGATCACATGGGACGCGGTGGTGAACCGCGCCCCGACCTCGACGTCTTCGAAATAAAGGCTCATGCGTAGGCCTTCTGCACCTGGCGGGCGATGATCATGCGCTGGATCTGGTTGGTGCCCTCGTAAATCTGGCTGAGACGCACGTCGCGGAACAGCCGCTCGATGCGGAACTCGCGCGAATAGCCGTTGCCGCCATGGATCTGCAGCGCGTTCGAGATATGCACCTGCGCCATGTCGGTGGTGAACAGCTTGGCCTGCGCGGCTTCCAGCGCGATGGGATGGCCCGCGTCGTAAAGCTTCGCCGCATGGTGGATCAGCAAGCGCGCGGCGGCGATGTCCTTCGACATGTCGGCGATCATGAACTGGATCGCCTGGAAATCGAAGATCGGCTTGCCGAACTGGCGCCGGTCATGGGCATAGGCGACGGCATCCTCCATCGCGGCCTGGGCCATGCCCAGCGCCATCGAGGACATCATCAGCCGCGAGAAGTTGAAATTCTCCATCGCCATCTTGAAGGCGCCGTGCTCGGGCCCGATGAGGTTGGTGGCAGGCACCCGCACCTCGTCGAAACTGATCATGCATTCGGCAAGGCCATGCATGCCCAGAAGCGTCTCGGACTTGCCGCGATGGACGCCGGGCCGGTCGGTTTCGACCAGGATGCAGCTGATGCCGCGATGCCCGGCCTCGGGATCGGTCTTGGCAAAGACCATGATCACGTCGGCGACCTCGCCGAAGGTGACCCAGGCCTTGGTGCCCTTGATCACGTAGTCGTCACCGTCGCGCCGGGCGGTGGTCTTCATCGCGGCGACGTCCGATCCGCAGTCCGGTTCGGTGACCGCGGTGGCGGGAATCACCTTGCCCTCGAGGATGCCGGGGATCCATTTCCGGGTCTCTTTGCCGCCGTGGTGGTTCAGGAACAGCGCCGCCTCGACCGGGATCGCGAAGGCATTGCCGACCGCGCCCGAGCCGCGCGCGATTTCCTCCATGACGATGCAGGCGGCCATCGCATCCATCCCGACGCCGCCTGCCTCCTCGGGCAGGGCAACGCCGAAAAGCCCCTGTTCGGCAAGGGTTTCATAGACGGCGCGGGGGAAGACGTCGTCCCGGTCGATGGCGGCGGCGGCAGGCGCGATCACCTGATCGCTGAGCTTGCGCGCGGTGTCGCGGACCATGCGCTGGTCCTCGGTGTAAAACTGATCCACGGATGATCTCCAGTAGCGGATATTCTTTCAAATCTGATCACAAGCATTTCCGGTTCCTGCGCCCCGGTCAAGCCGAGGCGATGCCCGCATGGAAGGCATCTTCCGGAGTGCGGTCGAAGAAGTAGACGATCACCTCTTTCGGTTGCGCGCCATAGGCCGCGCAAAGACCGTCGGTCAGGGCGCGGGCCGCCGCCGCCTTGGCGTCCTGGGGCCTCGGGAAGGCATGAACTTTCACAAAAATGCGGAATACTTCAGCGTTTTCGCCATATTTTCCGGCATGTCCGTAGGAATTTTCGGGGACCGAAAAATAATAGACGGTCACGATTTCCGGCTTGATTCCGAAGGCCGTGCAGAGACCATCGGTCATGGAGGATGTCGCAAGTACCCGTGTTTGCTCACTGGCGCCACGGTCGAAGACTTCGATGAAAGGCATGGGGGATCTCCTGTCGGACCCGGGCGAGGCGGCCCCATGGCCGGACCCGGTTATTGACCGGATACATGATCAGATAAAATCTGCAAACAACGCTTTGAGATCGATAATGCGAACAGGAATCGGAATGAGTTTCAGAGGAAGCTACACAGTCTGCGTCACCGCCTTCGACGAGGCCGGCGCGGTCGATCTTGCCGCCATGCGCGCCTATACCGACTGGCAGATCGCCGAAGGGTCGCACGGGCTGGTGCCGCTGGGCTCGACCGGCGAATTCCTGTCGCTGACCCGCGAGGAACGGGGGCAGGTCGCAGAAGCCGTGATCGGCCAGGCCGCGGGCCGGGTGCCGGTTCTGATCGGCACCGCCGCCGAATGGACCGACGAGGCGATCCGCCTGTCGCAGGACGCCGAACGCCTTGGCGCGGACGGGGTGATGCTGGTCCCGCCCTACTATTCGTCGCCGACCGAGGACGAGCTGTTCACCCATTTCCGCCGCGTGGCCGAGGCGATCTCGATCCCGGTGATGCTGTACAACAACCCCTTCACCGCCAATGTCGACCTGACCGCGCCTCTGGTCGCGCGGCTGTCCGAGATCGACAATATCGTCGCCATCAAGGACACCTCGAAGAACGTGCACCGGGTGACCGAACTGATCGAGCAATGCGGCGACCGGCTGACGGTGTTCGCGGGCTATTACCCTTGGGAAAGCTACCGCTGCGGGGCCGAGGGCTACAGTTCGGTCATGGCCAATATCTCGCCGCGCCTCTCGGCCGAAATGTTCACCGAAACGCGGGACGGCGATGAAGCGAAGGGCCGCGAGATCTACGTGAAATGCCTGCCGCTGATCAACGCGCTGGCGGGCGATCTGTACGTGTCGGCCACCAAGGCCGCGATGCGGATGATCGGCCGCCCGATGGGCGACCCGCGCCCGCCCCGGCTGCCGCTGCCCCAGGCCCGGCAGGACGAGTTGCGCCGCATTCTCGACGATCTCGGGCTGCTGGCGACAGCCTGAACGCCCCCGGTCCGGTCGCGGACCTTCGCCCCAACAGAGAGACAACCAAAGGAAACGCCTGATGAAACTGACGAACCTTGCCCTTTGCCTCGCGCTTGGCGCCTCGGTCGCGCTGCCCGCCTTCGCGCAGGAGATCACCCTGAAGGCCAGCCATAACGCCAATGCCGAAGAGCCTTATGGCGTCGGCATGCGCAAGATGGCCGAGATCCTCGAAGACAAGACCGGTGGCAAAGCCACCATCCAGGTCTTCGACAATGCCCAGCTCGGCGATGAGATGGAAAGCATCCAGGGCACCCAGATGGGCACCGTCGGCATCGCCGTGACCTCGAACGAGACGCTGGCGAACTTCGTGCCCGACCTGACCGTGTTCAGCCTGCCATTCCTGTTCAAGGATGCCGAGCAGATGGACCGCGCCCTGAGCGACCCGGCGGTGATCGCCAAGGCGCAGGAGATCCTGGGCGAGAAGGGCTTTCACCTGATCAGCTTCTTCTCGGCCGGGACCCGTCACATCATGACCAAGACGCCGATCGAGACCATGGACGACCTGGCGGGCCTGAAGATCCGCACCATGCAGAACCCGGCCCATGTGGACACCTTCAAGGCCTTCGGCGCCAACCCGACGCCGCTGGCCTATACCGAGCTTTACGGCGCGCTCGAGACCGGCGTGGTCGACGGGGCCGAGGCCGCCAACACCAATTACTACGCCAAGAAATTCTACGAGGTGTCGCCGGACTGGGCGATGATCGGCTGGCTCGAACTTGTGGCGCCGGTGATCATGGGAGAGGCCGCCTATCAGGCGCTGCCCGCCGACGTGCAGACCGCGCTGGACGAGGCTGGCAAGGAGGCGGGCCAGTTCCAGCGCCAGACCTATCGCGAAAGCGACATCGCACGCATCAAGGATCTCGAGGCGGCGGGCGTGACCATCACCCATCCCGACGACGCCACCTTCCGCGCCGCCGCCGCACCGATCCAGGCCCAGTATGTCACGACGGACGCGCAGAAAGAGCTGTTCGAGCTTCTGCAATCGGTCGAATAACCCGGCACATCCTGGCCTCCCGGCTGCGGACACGCCGCGGCCGGGACTTTCGTATTTCCATGACCGCCAACGGAGGCCCGCCATGCTGACGCTGATCGAAAAAGTCCTGCTTCTCTTGCGCCGGCTGGTTTCGGGCGTGGTGATCGTGCTGTTCTCCGTAATGATGGCCGCCGTGCTGGTGCAGGTCGCCGGGCGCTACGTATTCAACTACTCCATCGCCCAGGCCTCCGAGATCGCGACCTTCTGCCAGATCTGGCTGGTGCTGCTGGGGGCGGGCGTCGCCATGGCGCGCGGCCAGCATGTGGCCATCGACATGGTGCCCGCGCAGTTCTCGCTGCCCTGGGCGCGGGCCGCTCTGATCTTCATCGCTCTGGTCTCTGCCGCCTTCCTTGCCGTTCTCGCCTGGGGCAGCCAGCCGCTCCTGCGGATGGGCGCATTCCAGACCTCGCCTTCGCTGCAGATGCCGATGGCCTGGATGTATCTCTGCCTGCCGGTGGGCGCGGCCTATATCGCGCTGGAACTGCTGCTGTCGGTGATCCTGCGCTGGAACGACCCGTTCCCGCCGCCCAGCCTCGATCATGAAGAGGAGGCGATCTGATGCTGGTGATTGCCGTTGCCTTCGTCTTCCTGCTGCTAGCCGGTGTGCCGGTGGTTTTCGTGCTGGGCGCCTCGGCGGTGATCGCGCTGGTCACCACGACCGACGTCCCTGTCGCCATCGTCAGCCAGAGAGTCTTTGCCGGGCTGAACACCTTCACGCTGATGTCGATCCCGTTCTTCGTCTTCGCGGGCGTGATCATGGATGCGGGCGGCATCTCGCGCCGGATCGTCGAATTCGCCTCGGCCGTCATCGGCTGGGTGGTCGGCAGCCTGCTGCAGGTTTCGTGCCTGGCTGCCGCCGGGCTGGCCGCGATCTCGGGCTCGGGCTCGGCCGACACCGCCGCGATTTCGGCAATCATGCAGCCGCAGCTGCGCCGCCGCGGCTATGACGTCGATTTCGGCGCCGCGATCATCGCCTCGGCCGGGTCCATCGCCCAGGTGATCCCGCCCAGCCTGACCATGGTGATCCTCGCCGTCGTGTCGAATGTCTCGATCGGGGCGCTGTTCCTGTCGGGCGTGGTGCCGGGGCTGATGTGCATCGCGATCCTGATGGTCATCGCCTATTTCCATGCCCGGACGGGCGGCCCCGCCTATCGCGAGACCGAGCCCTTCACCTTCGCCCGGCTGGCCCGCACCGGCTGGGCCGCGCTGCCTGCAGCAGGCATGCCGGTGCTGATCCTCGGCGGCATTCTGGGCGGCGTCTTCACGCCGACCGAGGCCGCGGCCGTCTCGGGCTTCTACGGGCTTTTGATCGGCGCCTTCCTCTACCGCGATCTCGACCTCAAGCGCCTGCCCGACCTGATCCTGAGGACCGTGTCGCTGTCGGCCGCCGTGATGCTGATCATCGGCACCGCCAGCGTCTTTTCCTGGCTGATCGCCAACGCGAACGTGCCCCAGCTTCTCGGCAACTGGATCGCCAGCGTGTCCTCCTCGACGCTGATGTTCCTGTTGATCGCGAACCTGCTGTTCCTCTTCGTCGGCATGTTCCTCGAGACCATCGCCGCGATCCTGATCATCGTGCCGGTGCTGTCGCCCATCGCAGCCCAGATGGGGGTGGACCCGATCCACTTCTCGCTGCTGATCATCCTCAACTGCGCCATCGGCACGGTGACGCCGCCCTATGGCGTCTCGCTCTTCGTGGCCTCCAGCGTGGCCGGGCGGCCGGTGCTGTCGGTGGCGAAGAAACTCGCGCTGCCGCTGGCCGGGCTCTTTGCCGTGCTGGTCGCGGTGACGCTGGTCCCCGATCTTCCGCTTTTCCTGCCGCGCCTTGCCGGCCTCATCGACTGAAGGACTGTCCCATGACGAAACTCAAGGTCACCATCGCCGGGATCGAATTCGACGCCCGTTTCGAGGATGCCGCGCCGAAGACCGTCGCGGCCTTCCGCGCGAAATTGCCCTTCAAGGGCCAGGTCGTGCATGTCCGCTGGTCGGGCGAGGGTGTCTGGATCCCGCTGGGCGAGACCGATTTCGGCCTCGGCTACGAGAACCACACCAGCTACCCGGCGCCGGGCCAGATCATCCTCTATCCCGGCGGGATCAGCGAGACCGAGATCCTGCTGGCCTATGGCGGCGTGCATTTCGCCTCGAAGCTCGGCCAGCTTGCGGGCAACCATTTCATCACCCTGACCTCGAATACCGACAAACTGGCGGACCTCGGGCCCAAGGTGTTGTATGAGGGCGCCCAGGACATCCTGTTCGAAGAGATCGACGCGTGACAAACCCCCAGCCCATCACCTTCGGCGCACGCCTGCGCCAGCTCGCGCGCACGCGCGGGCCCGCCGAGGCCGTCCGGTTTCTGGCCGCCGACGGGCAGGAAGAGGCGATTGGCTGGGACGCGCTTGACGTCGCCGTCGACCGCATCGCCCATGTGCTGGCGGCACGCGGGGTCGCTCAGGGCGATGTGGTCGGAATCGGGCTGGGCAATACGCCCACCCATCTGGCCACATCGCTGGCGGTCTGGCGGCTGGGGGCGACGACCCTGGTCGCCGACCCGCATCTGGCCCCCGAGCTTGCCGCCGCGCTGAAGGCCCGGATCGGCGCCCGGATCTGGATCGCCGAGACCCCGGGCACCGGCGATCTGGACCGCGCCACGCTGGAACGGCTGGCCACCTTCGCCCCTGCCGCGCGACTCGCCGATGCGGTCTCGCGCCCGGGCAAGATCGTGCTTTCGGGCGGCTCGACCGGGCTGCCCAAGATGATGGCCGACGACCGGCCCTATACCCGGGTGCCCGGCGCCAGCTGGGGCAAGATCGCGCCCGCGCTGGGCTTCCGCGCCGATCAGGTGCAGCTGGTCGCGGGGGCGCTTTCGCATAACGCGCCGCAGACCTGGGCGCAGAACGGGCTTTTCGAGGGCAACCGACTGATCCTGATGGAAAAGTTCGACGCCGACCGGGCGCTTCTGGCGATCGACCGCTTTCAAGTCGGCTTCGCGATGGTGGTGCCGACGATGATGGTGCGGATGCTCGACCGGCTCGACGCCACCGGCGCGCGCCTCGACAGCCTGCATGCCTTCTATCACACCGGCGCCCCCTGCCCGGCCTGGCTCAAGGCCGCCTGGATCGAGCGGCTGGGACCTGACCGCGTCTTCGAGATGTATGGCTCGGGCGAGAATACCGGCCAGACCGTCATCACCGGCGCCGAATGGCTCAAGCGCAAGGGGTCGGTCGGGCGCGGTTTCGAGACCGAGATCCGGATCTACGGGCTGGAGGGCGCGCGGCTGGGTCCGCGCGAACGCGGCGAGATCTTCATGCGACCCGAGGACCTTTCCGGCCGCAGCCGCTATCTGGGCCCCGACGCGCCCCAGCCCCGCCGCGACGAGGACGGGTTTCAAAGCATCGGCGATATGGGCTGGCTTGATGACGAGGGCTATCTTTATCTCGCGGGTCGGTCGGATGACGTGATCAATACCGGCGGGGTCAAGGTCCATCCCGAGGTGGTCGAGGCCGAATTGCTGCGCCATCCGCAAGTGGCCGACGCGGTGGTGGTGGGCGTCTCGGACCGCGACTGGGGCCAGCGCGTGGTGGCATGCATCGTGCCCGCCGCCGGCACGACCCCCGATCCGGCCGAGCTGCACGATTTCTGCGCCGCGCATCTGGCGCCCGCCGAGGTACCGAAGCGCTTCGAGCTGCGCCTGACCCTGCCCCGCGACGGCTTCGGCAAGATCCGCCGCAAGGCGCTGCGCGCCGCTCTGGAACCGCGCGACCTGAGCGCGGCCCCCAAGCCGGACGCCTGACCGGACCTCAGATCGTCCGCCCCTCCCAGATGCCGCGCCGCACCAGCTCGCGCGAGACATCCAGCGTCAGTTGCTCCACCGCGCGACAGGCCCGGGTTATCGCCCGGGCCGGGTTGGTCACCAGATAGACCGGCCGCGTCATGCGCGGCTCGACGATGGGCGCACGCAGCAATTCGCCCCGGGCCACGAAATCCTGCGCCGCGGCGGGCGCGAGGATGGTATAACCCGACCCCCGCGCCACCAGCTCCTTGATCTGGGTCATCGCATCCATCTCGACCACCACGTTCAGCGTCACCCGGTTGGCCGCGCAGTACTTCTCGATCAGATGGCGCAGCCCGTTCGAGGTCAGCACCATGTCGAGCCGCTCCAGCGCGCGCAGCGGCACCGGCGTGCCCGCCGGCGTGTCGAGCGGCCAGGCATCGGGCGAGGAGTGGAAGTACAGATCCTCCTGCAGCACATGGGTGCGGCGGAAATGCTCGACCCCCTCGAGGTCATAGAGAAAGCCGATATCCACCGTGCCGTCCTGCACCCAGGTCTTGATATAGCCGCTCATGGCCTCGACCGTCCTCAGCCGCACCTCAGGCATGTCGTGGCGCACGGTTTCGGCCAGCGGCACCGACATCACCATAGAGACCGAGGGCGGCATCCCGAAACTGACCCGGCCGCGCAGGACGCCGTTCAGCTCGTGCATGTCGGCGACGCAGCGGTCGACGCTGTCGCAGATGTGCCGCGCATGCTCGGCCAGCACCCGCCCCTCTTCGGTCAGGATCGTGCCGCGGGGCGAGCGTTCGACCAGCTGCACGCCCAGCTCGTCCTCCATCCGCCGGATATGCTGCGACAGCGAGGGCTGGGCCACGCCGGCGGCCTGCGACGCCGCCGAGATCGACCGCGCCTCGGAGATCGCCAGGAAATAGCGCAGTTGCCGGATGTCCAAGGCTCTCGCTCCTTGCGCGGCGGCGGCGCCGGTCAGTCGAACTCGATCACCTGCCGGATCGCTATGCCCCGGTCGAGTTGGTCCATCGCCAGGTTGATCTGGTCGAGCTTCAGCCGGTGGGTCAGCATCTTCTCGACCGGCAGCCGCCCCAAGGCATGCAGCGCGAACATCCTCGGCAGGTCGCGCTGCGGTACGCAGGACCCGATATAGCTGCCCTTCAGCGACCGTTCCTCGGCCACCAGCTTCAGCGCGTTCAGCGACATCCGCGCGTCGGGATGGGGCAGGCCCGCGGTGACGGTGGTGCCGCCCCGGCAGGTGACGTCATAGGCGGTTTCCAGCGCCCGGACCGAACCGGCCAGTTCCAGCGCCACGTCGACACCGCCCCCCGTCAGATCGCGCACGGCCGCAACCGTATCGTCATCGGCCGCAACCGCATGGGTCGCGCCCATCGCCAGCGCCGCCTCGCGCTTGGCCGGGAACGGGTCGATAGCGACGATCTCGCCTGCGCCCGCCGCCGCCGCGCCAAGGATCGCAGACAGCCCGACCCCGCCCAGGCCCACCACCGCGACCTTGCTGCCGGGCATGACGCGGGCGGTGTTGAAGACCGCCCCCGCACCGGTCAGCATCGCGCAGGAAAACAGCGCCGAGATGTGCGGCGGGATATCGGCCTCGACCTTCACCAGCGAGGGCCGCGCCAGCACCGCATGGGTGGCGAAGGCCGAAACGCCCACATGGTGATGTACCGGCCGCCCGTCCATCGACAGCCGCCGATGCCCGGTCATCAGCTCGCCCACCCCGTGATGCCTGGCCGCGCGGGTGCAAAGCGCCGGGCGCCCCTCGGCGCAGGGGGTACAGCTGCCGCAGCCGGGCGCGAAGATGCAGACGACATGATCGCCGGGCGCCAGATCGGTGACACCGTCGCCCACCGCCTCGACATGGCCCGACGCCTCGTGGCCCAGCACCATCGGCACCGGGCGCGGCCGGGTGCCGTTGATCACCGACAGGTCCGAATGGCAGACCCCGGCCGCCGCGACCCGGATCAGCACCTCGCCAGGACCGGGCGCGTCCAGATCGAGCTGGCGCACCGCAAGCGCCTCTGCCGCCTCGAAATCCTTCTCTATCCCGCCGCGCTCCAGCACGGCAGCCGTGATCTTCATGGAAAGCTCCTCCCTGGTCCGCCGGTTGATCCGGCCGTCTCCCATGCCGAGCCTATCTCCCCGGCCCGACACGCAAAGCGATATTAACTGGGCCATAGGCAAAATCTATAACGGAAAGCGCGGCAAGCTATTGGTCAGCGCGATGACCCTCTCCTAGGCTCGGCGCAGTTTCACTCTTGGGGAGGAAGAGATGAACTGCTAGGCGACACTTCGTGCCGCGTCCTTCTGCGCTGCGCTGGCGGCGGGAAGCGCCGCCCTTGCCGACGACACCACGCCCGACTGGGCCGCGACGCCCTGGGGCCCCGAGGACGAACTGGGCGCGGCCAACCTGATGACGCCCGAACGGGTGCGCGAGGCCACGGGGCTGGTGACCGAGGGAAAGGTCTACAGCCTCGGGATGATCGTCGGGTCCGACACCCCCGCCTTTCCGCCGCGCAGCCTGTCGGTGACGGTGCTGCAACCCAACCAGACCGAAACCCATGGGCTGGGCGAGAACCGATTCACCTATAACGACGACATCTTCATGGGCTGGCTCGGGATCGGCCCGCAGATCGACGGGCTTGGTCATGCCGGGATCGACCACACCTATTACGGCGGCCGCACCGTGCCCGATTTCGCCAAGGCCTCGGGCCTGACCGAACTGGGGCTGGAAAAGCTGCCGGGGCTGGTCGGGCGCGGCGTGATGCTGGACATGGCCGCGCATTTCGGCACCGACATGGTCGCGGAAGGCACCGCCTATACCGCCGACGACGTGAAGGCCGCGGCCGAGGCGCAGGGCATCGAGATCCGCGAGGGCGATGTCGTGCTTTTCAATTCGAACTGGATGAACCTGCTGGACGGCGCATCGCCCGACCCGAAACGGTTTGGCGCGGCCGAGCCCGGGCTTGGCGTCAGCGGCGCCGAATATCTGGCCGGGCTCGGGGTGATGGCGGTCGGCGCCGATACCTGGGGCATGGAAGTGGTACCGGCCGAGGAAGAGGGGATGGCGTTCCGTGCCCACCAGATCCTGCAGCCGCAGCATGGCATCTACATCCTTGAAAACATGGACACCCGGGCGCTGGCCCGGGACGGGGTGCACGAGTTTCTGTTCGTGATGGGACAGGCCCGGATCAAAGGGGCGGTACAGATGATCATCAACCCCATCGCGATCCGCTAGAGCACCGGAAAACAGGGAGGAAAACCGGATGAAGACCTGGCTGCTGATGGCGCTTTGCGCCGCGATGCCGCTGACCGCCATGGCCGCCGACAAACCGGCGTCGCTGAAGGTTGGCATGACCACTTTCATGACCGGGCCCGCCTCGGTCTTTGGCGTCCCCGCGAAGAACGCGGCCGAGATCCTCGTCGAGACGATCAACGCCCAGGGCGGGATCGGCGGTGTGCCGGTCGAGGTCAGCTTCATCGACGAGGGCGCGGGTGCCGAGACGCTGACCTCGGAATACCGCCGGCTTGCGGAATCGGGCGGCGCCGACGTGATGTTCGCGGCGATTTCCTCGGGCAACTGCCAGACCCTGGCGCCGCTGGCCGAGGACCTGAAGGTCATCAACTTCATGTGGGATTGCGGCACCCAGAAGATCTTCGAGGAACACAGCTACAAATACGTCTTCCGCACCCAGGCCAACGCCACGCCGGAAATGCTGGCCGCGGTGATCTACCTGCTGAAGACCCATCCCGATTTCAAGACCATCGCCGTCGTCAACCAGGACTATGCCTGGGGCCGCGACAGCTGGGACATCTTCCGCACCGCGCTGATGGCGATGAAGCCCGACGTCAAGGTGGTGGGCGAGTTCTTCCCGAAATTCGGCTCGCCCGACTTCTCGACCGAGATTTCGCGGCTGCAGGCGCTTCGGCCCGATGTGATCCTGTCGACCAACTGGGGCGGCGATCTCGACACCTTCGTGCAGCAGGCCGCCCAGCGCGGGCTGATGAACAGCTCGACCTTCGTGCTGCCGCTGGCCGAATCCTCGCTGGAACGGCTGGGATCAAGCCTGCCCTCGGGCCATATCGTGGGGGCGCGCGGCGATCACTATTTCCGGCATCCCGAACGCCGCGACGATGATGCCTTCAAGGACTTCATGGCGCGCTATGAGGAAAAGACCGGCGAGATTTCGGTCTATCCGGTGTTCCACACCGCGCAGGCCTTCGCCGCACTGCAGGCGGTCTACGAGAAGGCGATCGCGGCCAATGGCGGCGACTGGCCCGACGAGGATCAGGTGCTGGCCGCCATGGCCGGGCTCGAATTCCAGGGGCTCGGCCGCCCGGTGACGATCCGCGAGGATCACCAGGGGATCGAGGCACAGCTGATGGCGACCAGCGTGCAGACCGGGGACCACCCCTTCGCGACGCTCGAGAACATCATGATCTTCGACGGCGCCGACATCACCGCGCCGGTGGGCGAGGTCTCGGTCGACTGGGTGGCCGGGCTCGATGCGAGCTTCCTCGATCAGGTCAACGTCGCCACCTACGCCGACTGAGCCCGGACGGCCGGACGGACGCCCCCGTCCGCCCGGCATTTGCCCAACCGGAACCCGACATGACGCCAACGCTTTTCCTTCTCGCGCTATTCGACGGCATTGCCTATGCCGCGCTCGTCTTCATCGTGGCGCTGGGGCTGACCCTGATCTTCGGGGTGATGCGCATCCTGAACATCGCGCATGGCTCGCTTTACGCCATCGGCGCCTATGCCACCGTGTCGCTGTCGGGCTGGGCGCTGGCCTTGGGGCTGGCGCCGATCCTCGCCTTTCCGCTGATGCTGGTCTCGGCGGTGCTGGTCGGGCTGCTTTTGGGCGGGCCCATCGAATGGCTCTTGCTGCGCCGGATCTACGACAAGCCCGAGGTTCTGCAGCTGCTGGTCACCTTCGCGGTCTTCATGATCCTCGAGGACGTCCAGCGGCTGGTCTGGGGCACGCGGCCCTATTTCGAGGCGACGGCCCTGCAGGCGCTGGGCAATGTCACCGTGCTGGGCGTCACCTATACCGTCTATCAGTTGATCCTGCTGCCCGCGGTTGCCGCCGCGCTGCTGCTGGGAATGCGGTTTTTCCTGCGCCATACCATCATCGGCAAGCTGATCCTCGCCACCACCGAGGACCGCGAGGCGGCGCAGTCGATCGGGATCGACGCCGACAAGGTCTTCCTGTTCACCTTCATCGTCGGCGCGGCGCTGGCCGGGCTGGGCGGCGCGCTGGCCTCGCCCACCACCTCGATCCTGCCGGGGATGGGCGCCGACATGATCGTGCTGTCCTTCGCCGTGGTCGCGACCGCCGGGCTTGGCCAGATCGAGGGCGCGGCGCTGACCGCGCTGATGATCGGGCTCGGGCGGTCCTTCGCCGTCTATGTCTGGCCCGAGGCGGCGACGCTCGTGCCCTACGCGATCATGGTCGCGGTGCTGTCGGTGCGGCCGCAGGGCCTTTTCGGCAGCCCGTCCGCCCGCAAGATCTGAGGAGTTCCAGCAATGACCCATGCGACAGAGCTGGGCCAGGCCCGCCCGACCGGCCCCGGAAGGGGGCTGTCGATGGCCGGAACCGTGCTGCCGCTGGCGGGACTCGGGCTCTTGGCGCTGGTGCCGCTTGGGGCGCCGGGACTGCAGCTTCTGGTCAATCTGGCGCTCGCCAAGGGGCTGGCCGTGGCCGGGGTCAGCGTATTGCTGCGCGCCGGCCAGGTGTCCTTCGGCCATGCGCTTTACTTCGCCGTCGCCGCCTATGCCGGGGCCTTCCTGATGACCGCCCTGCCTGGCGCCGATCTGGCCCTTGTGCTGCTGGCGGGTCTGCTCGGCGCCGTCGCCGCGGGGCTTTGCGTCGGGCTCTTCGTGGTGCGCTATCGCGGCATCTTCTTCGGCATGCTGAACCTCGCCTTTTCGATGATCTTCTGGTCTTTCCTCGAGAAGTTCTACCACATCACCGGGGGCGCCGACGGCATCCGCCTGCCGCGCCCGACCGTGCTGGGCATGACGCTCGACCGCGCAAGCTTCGAGCTGGTGCTGTTCTACCTCACGCTCGTGCTGGTGCTGGTCCTGGGCTGGGCCACGATCCGCTGGCTCGCCTCGCCCGCGGGCCAGATCTTCCAGACCCTCAAGACCAACGAGACCCGGCTGGAATATCTGGGCGTCTCGCCGCGCCGGGCGCTGTTATGGGGGTATCTCGTGTCGGCCGCGCTCTGCGGGATCGGCGGCGCCTTGATGGGGGTGACGCAGGGCGTCGTCACGCCCGAATACGCCTGGTGGATCCGCTCGGGCGAGATGGTCTTCATCGCCGTTCTGGGCGGGGCCGGGTCGGTGCGCGGCGCCTTTGTCGGCGCGCTGATCTACGAACTGGTCCGCACCTATGCCTCGGCCTATGCGGGCGATGTCTGGCAGATGCTGCTGGGCGGCTTCCTTCTGGTCATCATCCTCTTCGCGCCGCGCGGCGTGATCGGCATGATCGAGACGCCGGCACATCGCGGGGAGGCGCGCAAATGACCGCACCGCTGCTGGAAACCCGCAACCTCGTGATCCGCTTCGGCGGCGTGATCGCGGCCAATGACGTGTCGCTGACCATCACGGCGGGGCGCAACCTCGCCATCATCGGGCCGAACGGCGCGGGCAAGACCACCTTCCTGAACATCTGCACCGGCTGGATCAAGCCAAGCTCCGGCCAGGTCCTCTTCGAGGGCGAGGACGTCACCCCCCTGCCGCCGCGTGCCATCGTGCGGAAGGGCGTCGCCCGTGCCTTCCAGATCCCCCAGCTTTTCACCGAACATACCGCGCTGGAAAACCTGTTGATCGCGGTCGCAGCCCGCGACCGGCTGCGCAACCCGTTCATGGACCTGCACCGCATCCCCGAACGGGACGAGATGATGCATCTGCTGGAAATGGTGAAATGCGCCGATGCCGCGCATCGCCCGGTGGTCGAACTGCCCGAGGGCCAGCGCAAGCTGGTCGACATCGCCGTGGCGCTGGCGCTGCGGCCGCGGCTTCTGCTGATGGACGAGCCGACCTCGGGCGTCGCCTCGTCGGAAAAGCACCGGATCATGGAGATCCTGGTCGAGGCGCTGGCCGAGCGCAAGGTGACCTCGGTCTTCGTCGAACATGACATGGGCATCGTCGAACGTCATGCCGAAGAGGTCGCGGTCTGGAACGCGGGCAATGTGCAGCTGCGCGGCACCCCGCGCGAGATCCTCGACCATCCCGACGTGATCCGCGACGTCATCGGGGAGGCCGTCTGATGCTGGAATTTCGCGATGTCGATGCCGCCATTGGCAAGATCCCGATCCTGCGCGGGCTGAATTTCAGGATCGGCGAGGCCGAGACCGTGGCGCTGATCGGGCGCAACGGGGCTGGCAAGACGACGCTTTTGCGGTCGGTCATGGGCTTTACCGACGTGACCGGCGAGATCCTGCTCGACGGCCATCCGCTGGGGCCGATGCATCCCGCGCGCCGCCCGGGGCTCGGCATCGGCTACGCACCCGAGGATCGGCGGCTGTTCTCGGCCTTCACGGTCGGGGAAAACCTTCTGCTGCCCGCCCAGAACGCCCGGCTCGACCGGGCCGAGACGCAGCGCAGGCTTGATCGCGTCCATTCGATCCTGCCCGAGCTGAAAGAAATGGCCGACCGGCCCGCGGGCAATGTCTCGGGCGGTCAGGGCAAGATGGTGGCGCTGGGCCGGGCGCTGATGCTGGGCACCCGGCTGGTGATGCTGGACGAACCCTTCCAGGGCCTCGCCCCGGCGCTGGCCCTGCGCTACGCCGACGCGCTGCGCGCGCTGCGCGATGCCGACCGGACGGTGACGCTGCTGATCACCGAATCGAACCCCGCGCTGCTGCGCGGCTTTGCCGACCGCACGCTGGTGATCGAACGCGGCGAGGTCGCCGCGCCCGGCCCCCATGCCATTCCCGCCTGACCGAGAGGCCGCCATGAACCAGACCGACCTGCCCCTGCCCGAGCCCGCCAACCTGATCGGCAATGTCTGGCAGCCCGCCGCCTCGGGCGCCACGATGGAGGTGATCTCGCCGATCGACGGCCAGCCCTTCGCCCGGATCGCCGATAGCGGCCCCGACGATGTCGACGCCGCCGTCGCCGCCGCCCGCGTCGCCTTCGAAGGCGGCGACTGGTCCCGCCTGAGCGCGGCCGAGCGCGGGCGAGCGCGGGCGCCTTCTGCTGCGCCTCGCCCGCCGGATCGAGGACGAGGCCGAGGCGCTGGCCCGGCTCGAAAGCCGCGACAATGGAAAGCCGATCCGCCAGGCCCGCGCCGACATGGCGGTGACCGCGCGCTATTTCGAATATTACGGCGGCGCGGCCGACAAGCTGCATGGCGAGATCATCCCCTTTCTCAAGGGCCACAATGTCGAACTGCATCGCGAACCGCATGGCGTGACCGGCCATATCATTCTGTGGAACTATCCCGCGCAGATGTTCGGCCGGTCCGTGGCGCCGGCGCTTGCGACCGGCAATGCCGCGGTGCTGAAACCCGCAGAAGAGGCCTGCCTGACCGCGCTCCGGATCGGGGCGCTGGCGGTCGAGGTGGGCTTTCCGCCGGGCGCGCTGAACATCGTCACGGGGCGCGGCGAAACCGCGGGCGCGGCCCTGTCGCGCCACCCGGACATCGACTTCATCTCGTTCACCGGCTCGCCCGAGGTGGGCGTGCTGATCCAGACCGAGGCCGCGCGCAACTTCATCGGCTGCACGCTGGAAGTTGGCGGAAAGTCCCCGCAGATCGTGTTCGACGATGCCGATCTCGACGCCGCGTTGCCGGTCCTCGTCAATGCGGTGATCCAGAATGGCGGCCAGACCTGTTCGGCTGGCAGCCGCGTGCTGGTGCAGCGGGGCGTGTTCGACACGGTCGTGGCCGGGCTCAAGGCCCGGTTCGAGGCGATCGAGGCGTCCGACTCGGGCGAGGAGGCGGTGCTGGGCCCGCTGATCTCGGCCCGGCAGAAAGCCCGCGTCGAGGCCTATATCGCCAATGCCGGGGCACCGCTGATCGCCCTGGGCCGCATCCGGGCCGGGACCCCCGAACACGGCTTCTACGTCGCGCCCGCGGTCTTCGGCCCCTGCGACCCGGGCTCGCGGATCGCGCAGGAAGAGGTGTTCGGCCCCGTCCTTTGCGTGATCCCCTTCGAGGACGAGGCAGAGGCCATCGCCATCGCGAACGGCACCGATTACGGGCTTGTCGCCTCGGTCTGGACCCGCGACGGCGCGCGCCAGCAGCGGGTGGCCAAGGCGATGCGCTGCGGCAAGGTCTTCGTCAACGGCTATGGCGCGGGCGGCGGGGTGGAACTCCCCTTCGGCGGGCGGCGCAAATCCGGGCATGGCCGCGAGAAGGGCTTTGCCGCCCTGCATGACTTCACCACCCTCAAGACCATCGTGACGACCCATGGCTGAGGCCAATCTAGGAACGGAGAGATCTGAATGAGACTGGACGGCAAGGCGACACTGGTGACGGGGGCGGCCTCGGGCTTCGGGCGGGGCATCGCCGAGACCTATATCCGCGAGGGCGCCCGGGTGGCGGTGGTCGACATCGACCGCGACCGCGCCAAGGCGGTGGCCAGCGAGCTGGGCGAGAACGCCCTGGCCATCGGCTGCGATGTCTCGAAGGGCGACGAGGTCGCGGCCGCTGTCGCCACCACGCAGGAGGCGTTCGGGCGGCTCGACATCGTCGTCAACAACGCGGGCTGGACCAACCGCAACCAGCCGCTGATGGAGACCGATGAGGCCACTTTCCGCAAGATCTACGACATCAACGTGCTGTCGATCTTTCACATGACCAAGGTTTGCGTGCCGATCTGGCGCGCGCAGGGCGGAGGCGTGATGCTGAATGTCGGCTCGACTGCGGGCATCCGGCCCCGGCCCGGGCTGACCTGGTACAATTCCTCGAAAGGCGCGGTGAACCTGATGACCCGCTCGCTGGCGGTCGAGCTGGCGCCAGACCGCGTACGGGTCAACGGCATCGCCCCGGTGATGGGCGTGACCGGCCTTCTGGAACAGTTCATGGGCGTGCCCGACACCCCCGAAAACCGCGAACGCTTCATCGCAACGATCCCGCTGGGGCGGTTGTCCCAACCGCGTGACGTCGCCAATGCAGCGCTTTATCTCGGATCGGACGAGGCCGATTTCATTACCGGGGTGATCCTCGAGGTCGATGGCGGCCGCACGATCTGAAAGGACCGCGCCCCATGGCCGACCGACTGCCCCCCGCCCGCCGCGCCGATTTCGCGGCCTTCCGCAGCCTGACGACGCGCTGGGAAGACAACGACATCTATGGCCACATGAACAACGTCGTGCATTACGCGCTGTTCGACACAGCAGTGAACGGCTGGCTGATCGAGGCTGGCGTGCTTGATATCCGGGGCGGCGCCCAGATCGGGCTCGTGGTCGAAACCGGCTGCCGCTACCATGCCGAAATGGCCTTTCCCGACCGGGTGACGGCGGGGATCCGGGTCGCGCATCTGGGCCGCAGCTCGGTTCGCTACGAAATCGCGCTGTTTCGCAATGACGAGGATACCGCCGCGGCCGAGGGCGTCTTCGTGCATGTCTATGTCGATGCCGCCACGAGGCGCCCCAGCCCGCTGGCGGCGCCTTTGCGCGCGGCGCTTGAAACCCTGGTGCGGCCCGGGCCGGCAGGGCACTGACCCCGTCGGCCCGGACCCGGTCTAGCGGTTGTCGGGCTGGGCCCGGACGCTCAGCCGCCCGCGATGCGAGATGCGATAGGGGCCGCCATTGCGCGACTCGATCAGGCACCGGCGGCGCAGCCGGCCGAAAACGTCGAGGTCGCAATCCGACAGGACCAGCCCGTCGCGGGTAAAGCAGGTGATGGCCACGATCTTGCCGCCCGCCTCGGGGCGGTCATGGACGATGCGCCCACCCTGAGCCAGCACGTGCAGCACGCGCTGTTCGCGTTTCGAGATGTTCATGGAAGTTCCTGTGCAAGTCAAACGAAAGGCCCGCGAGGGCTCCTGGCCCTCCGGGTCGATCTCAAGCCCTCCGACGATCAGAGGGCGTCCTTACACAAGCTCCAGCATCAAGGCTCCGCTCGCCCACGGGACGCGGACGGTCGGGGCCAACTTGGGCGCGCGCCGCGCCCCGGTCAAGGGAAAGGGGTCAGACGGCCCCCGCCTGCGACGGAATGCGCGGCGCCAGCTCGCCCACCACCTGTTCGTACAGCGTCCGCTTGAACGGCACGATGTGATCGACAAGCGCGTCGGGGTCGAGCCAGGTCCAGGCCGAAAACTCGGGATGCTCGGTCTCGATGTTCACCTGATCGTCGCGGCCCTTGTAGCGCAGCAGATACCAAAGCTGTTTCTGTCCGCGATACTTGCCCTTCCAGACCCGGCCCAGCAATTCGGGCGGCAGGTCGTAATCCACCCAGTCGGCGGTCCGGGCGAGGATCTCGACCAGATCGGCGGTCACCCCGGTCTCTTCCCAAAGCTCGCGCAACAGCGCCTCTTCGGGTTCTTCGCCCTTGTCGATCCCGCCCTGCGGCATCTGCCAGGCGGGCTCGGCCCAGTCCTTGCGCTGGCCGACAAAGACCTTGCCCGCGCCATTGACCAGCATCGCGCCGACGCCGCGGCGATAGGGAAGTTTCTCGATCTCTTCGGGACTCATGTCGTGCCTTCGGGGCCGGTGCGACCCGGCCCCCTCCTTTCGTGTCACTTGTGCTCGGGGTCGAGCGCCGACAGGCCCTTGAGGATGTCGACCGCATAGGCCAGCTGGTAATCCTCTTCGCGCAGCTTGGCGGCGGCTTCGGCCTTGGCCAGCTCTTCCTCGGCCTGCTTGCGCTCGTCCTCGGTCATGCTGTCATTGTCGAGCGCCCCGCGCAGATCGGCCTCGGACCGGGTCCGCGCCGCGGCACTGGCGGGCTGATCCTCGGTTTCCTCCGTCACCGGCGGACGCGGCGGCTGTTCGACCACGATGTCGGGCGCGACGCCCAGCGCCTGGATCGAGCGGCCCGAGGGCGTGTAGTAGCGCGCCGTCGTCAGCCGCATCGCGCCCTCGCCCTTCAGCGGCATCACCGTCTGGACCGACCCCTTGCCGAAGCTGCGGGTACCGACCACGATGGCGCGGCGATGGTCCTTCAGCGCGCCCGCCACGATTTCCGAGGCCGAGGCCGACCCGCCATTGATCAGCACGACCATCGGCAGACCGCCGGTCAGGTCGCCCTTGGTCGCGTTGTAGCGGTCGCTGTCCTGCGGATTGCGGCCCCGGGTCGAGACGATCTCTCCGGCGTCGAGGAACGCATCCGACACCTTGATCGCCTGCGGCAGAAGCCCGCCGGGGTTGTTGCGCAGATCGAGCACCACGCCGGTCACGTTCTCGATGCCGCCCAGTTCCTCGACCGACTTGTTCCACTCTTCCTCGAGATTGGCATAGGTCTGGTCGTTGAAGGTGGTGACGCGCAGCACGACCGTGCTGCCCTCGACCCGCGAGCGCACCGCGGTCAGCTTGATCGTGTCGCGGGTGATGGTGACGTCGAAGGGCTCGTCGACGCCCTTGCGCACGACGGTGATGACGATCTCGCTTCCGACCGGGCCGCGCATCATCTCGACCGCGTCGTCAAGCGTCAGGCCCAGCACGCTTTCGCCGTTCACATGGGTGATGAAGTCGCCCGACTCGATGCCGGCCTCGTCGGCCGGGGTGCCGTCGATCGGCGAGACAACCTTGACGAACCCGTCTTCCTGGGTGACCTCGATCCCGAGCCCGCCGAATTCGCCGCGGGTCTGAACCTGCATGTCGTCGAAGTCCTTCGGCGGCAGATAGCTCGAATGCGGATCGAGCGAGGTCAGCATGCCGTTGATCGCGGCCTCGATCAGCTTGGTCGAGTCGACCTCCTCGACATATTGCGACCGGATCCGTTCGAAGACGTCCCCGAAGAGATCGAGCTGTTCGTAGACCGAGCTGTTCGACTTGGCCTCATCGGCCAGAAGCGGCCCGGCCACCTGGGTGGCGACGAGCGTTCCGGCGACCACACCGCCCAATGCGGCAACCACGAATTTCTTCATCGACGTCCTCAATCCTTACTGTCGCGCGAACCACGGCGCAGGGTCCACGGGGCTGCCGCCCTGTCTCAGTTCCATATAAAGCGTTTCCGGACGGTCATTGCCACCGCCTTCTGCCGCCGCGTCCAGAAACGCGGCCGTGTTGGGATCGGCGCCGCCCATGAGACCGACCGGCGCGCCGGCGGCAAGCACCTGACCCTCGGCACCATAGACCTGCGCCATCCCGGCAAGCACCAGCAGATATCCCTGGGCGGGTTCCAGCACCATCACATTTCCGTAGTCGAGCAGCGGCCCGCGATAGCGGATCGTGGCCGCGACGGGCGTCGTCACCAGCGCCAGCGGCCGGGTCGCCAGCACGAGGCCCGGCCGGACGATCCCGGCCGCGTCGGGCTCTTCGAAGCCGCGCAGCAGGGTTCCCTCGACCGGAAGCGGCAGCTGGCCCTCCAGCGCCTCGAAGGCGGGCGGGGCGCTGTCTTGGGGGGCGGTGCCGCCGACCTGGGACAGCCCCGCGGCAAAGCTGTCAAGCGTCTCGCTGCTGTCGGCCAGATGGGCCAGACGCTCGGGGTCGGCCGAAAAGCGCTGCGGCAGGTCGCGGCGGTCGGCGATGGCCTGGCTCAGTTCGGTGCGCGCGGTCTGCACCCCCGAAAGCCCCGCGGCCAGATCGTCGGCCGCGCTTTCCTGCAGCGCCCGGATCAGCGCGATCTCGTCCAGCTGGCCGCGCAGCGACTCGGCCTCGGCCTGCAGCGCCGGGGTCACCTCGCCCAGCATCATGCCCGCCCGCGCGGCGCCAAGCGGCCCGGTCGGGTGCAGCAGAACCAGCGCCTCGGGATTGCGTTCGATGCTGGAGAGCACACCCACGAGCTGGGCGATCTCCTCGCGCCGGGCATCGAGCACGGCGGCGATGGTCTGTTCCCGAACCGCGGCGCGCCGCAGCCCCTCGCGAAGGGCGGCAAGGCCCTGTTCATAGGCGCGCACGGTTTCGGTCAGCGCGGCGACCCGGTCGCGGGCACCTCCCGCAGCCTGCAGCCGGTCGGCGGCGTCCCGCAGCGCCGCGGCCGCAGCCTCTGCGGTCTCGGCCGGATCGGCGGTCTGGGCCAGGGCCGGGGTCGGCCAGAGCGGGACTGACAGGGCCGCCAGCGCGGCCCCGGCGATCAGAAGGGCGAGAAACGGGCCGCCTGCCTGTCTCACGCCGCCTGTCTCACACGCCGATCAGGGTTTCGCCCGTCATCTCGGGCGGTTTCGGCAGGTTCATCAGCTCCAGAACGGTCGGCGCCAGATCGGCCAGCCGCCCGTTGCGAAGCCGCGCACCCTCGGGCCCGCCGACCAGAATCACCGGCACCGGGTTCAGGGTATGCGCGGTATGCGGGCCGCCCGTCGCCGGGTCGATCAGGGTCTCGCAATTGCCGTGATCGGCGGTGACGATCATCGCACCGCCCGCCGCCGCAAGCGCCTCGAGCGCGCGGCCGAGATTGCGGTCCACCGCCTCGCAAGCCTTCATGGCCGCCGACAGGATGCCGGTATGGCCGACCATGTCGGGATTGGCGAAGTTCACGACGATCAGGTCATAGCCCTTGCCGATGGCCTCGACCAGCTTGTCGCCGACCGCCTCGGCCGACATCTCGGGCGCCAGGTCATAGGTCGCGACCTTGGGGCTTGGCGGCATGAAGCGGTCCTCGCCCACTTCGGGCGCTTCCTTGCCGCCGTTCAGGAAGAAGGTGACATGGGGGTATTTCTCGGTCTCGGCCAGCCGGAACTGGGTCAGCCCCTGCTTGGCGACCCATTCGCCCAGGGTGTTGACGATCTTGCGCTTGGGAAAGACTGTGTCCATCCAGGCGTTGTGCTCGACCGAATATTCGACCATCCCCAGCAGCGCGGCGAGCTGCGGCCGGGTCCCGGTATCGAAACTGTCGAAATCGGGCTGGGCGAAGGCGCGCAGGATCTCGCGGGCGCGGTCGGCCCGGAAATTGAGACAGAAGAGCCCGTCGCCATCCTTGATGCCGTCATGGCCCGCGACCACCGAGGGGTGGATGAACTCGTCGGTCTCGCCGCGATCATAGGCCTTCTGCACGGCCTCTTCGGCGCTGGCGACCTCTTCGCCAAGCCCGTTGGCCATGGCGTGATAGGCGAGCTTGACCCGTTCCCAGCGATTGTCGCGGTCCATCGCATAATAGCGCCCGATCACGGTGGCGATATGCGCGCCCTCGGGCAGGCCCTCTGCAAGTTCGGGGATGAAGCGGTCGGCCGATTGCGGCGGCACGTCACGCCCGTCGGTCAGGGCATGGATGGCAACCGGGACGCCTGCCTCGGCGATGCAGCGGGCGGCGGCGAGGATATGGGCGATATGGCCATGGACGCCGCCATCGGACACAAGCCCCAGCAGATGCGCCGTGCCGCCCGAGGCCTTCATCTTGTCGATGAAGCCGGTCAGGGCGGGTTGCCGGAAGAAGCTGCCATCCTCGATCGACAGGTCGATCTGGCCCAGATCCATCGCCACCACCCGGCCTGCACCGATATTGGTATGGCCGACCTCGGAATTGCCCATCTGCCCCGTCGGCAAGCCGACATCGGGCCCGAAGGTGGTCAGGATCGCATTGGGGCAGGTCTGCATCAGCCGGTCGAAATTGGGCGTCTCGGCCAGCAGCGGGGCATTGTCGTCATGGGTGGGGCCGATGCCCCAGCCATCGAGAATGCACAGAATGACGGGTTTCGGTGTGGTCATGGCAAAAGCACCCTTCTGCAGTTGCGCCCCTTCTAGAAGGCACGGGGCCAGAGGACAACAGCGGCCGTCGATGGCAGCCTGTCACACGGGCGCTTCTGGGGCGAGTTGCAAATGCGGCCGAACGACAGCCCGGTGGCCACTGGCCGCGCCCTGCGGGCGCGGGAAGGGGGTATTTGGGCCAAGAAGAAGATCAGACGCGGTGATAGGGCAGACCGGCAAGGATACTGGCGGCGCGGTACAGTTGTTCGCTGAGCATGGCACGGGCCAGCATATGGGGCCAGACCATCGGCCCGAAGGACAGCACCGCGTCGGCCCGGGCGACCAGAGCCGGATCGAGCCCGTCGGCGCCGCCGATCAGGAAGGCCGCATCCCCCCGGCCGGCATCGCGCCAGCGCGCCAGCAGATCGGCGAAATCGGGCGAGGCGAGGGTCCGGCCGCGTTCGTCGAGGGCACAGATCGCAGCGCCCTGCGGCAGGGCGCGGTCCAGAAGCGCCGCCTCGGCGGCCGGGCCGCCGCCCTTGCGGTCCTCGACCTCGGCGAAGGTCAGCGGACCGAGCCCGAGGCTCCGGCCGGTCCGGTCGAACCGGGCGGTGTAATCCTCGATCAGGTCTCGCTCGGGGCCCTTGCGCAGGCGCCCCACGGCGCAGACATGGACGCGCATCAGGCGCGGGCGGAGTTCATCGCGCCGGCGGGCATCCACATCTTCTCGAGTTGGTAGAACTCGCGGACCTCGGGACGGAAGACGTGCACGATCACGTCGCCCACATCGATCAGCACCCAGTCGCCCTGATCCTTCCCCTCGATCTTGCAGCTGCGGCCCAGATCCTCCTTGAGGCGGTCCTTCAGCTTTTCGGCGATGGCCGAGACCTGCCGGGTCGAACGGCCGGAACAGATGACCATGTAATCGGCCACGCTGGACTTGCCGCGCAGGTCGATACGGACCACGTCTTCGGCCTTGTCGTCGTCGAGGGAGGCGAGGATGCGATCGAGGAGCTCTTCACTCGACACATCCGGAAGCAGCGCGTTCATCGCTGCCATTGCTGCGGCCCCGTCAAAGGCCACCTCAAGATTGTGAGACAGGACATTGTCCTCCTACGCGGCGCGCCGTCGGTGCCCCGGCGCTGGGCATAAGTCATATCTAGCATCCCTGGGTTAAAATCTCAATGCGCGCTGCAGGCGGAGCGGCGTCATGGCGCCACAAGGTAACCGACCTCGTTGCGCCGGTTCCAGGGCATGGTGAAGGGGTCGTCGTAGAACATCAGCCGGGCGGGCCCGGTCAGGTGCAGGCCCCGCGCCTTGCCCTCGGCCACCAGATCGCGCCCGGCGGCGTTCAGCTTCTCGGCCGTGGCGCGGCCGGAAAAGCGCAGGACAAGAAGGGTTTCGGGCGGCAGACGCCTCAGCCGGACCCAGGATTTCGTCGGCTCGGGCAGGGTCTCGGGCGTCGCGTCCTCGGGCATCGTAAAGCGGATTGCCCAGCCGCGATCGGTCCGGGTCTGGCCCACCGGCACGGTCATGGCGATCTTTTCGCCCGCCGCATTCTCGCCGAAAATGTAATGGGCCAGCTCGCTGAAGCCGCGATTTATGGCGGCAAAGCGCGTCCCGTCGACGATGACCTCGGCGATGGTGCGGGCGGGATAGTGGCGCAGCTCGACGGCGCCCATCTGGCGCTCGGCCCGGTAGGGCACCTCGGGATAGCCCCGATAGCTGTCGGCGCGGACGAGGTTTGCGGCCAGGGTCGCGGCCAGGACGAGACCTGATAAAAAGACGGGGCCTGACAAACGAACGGGACGGGGCATCGGACGAGACTCCTTTGGCGGAACGGGGGGCTGTCAGTCGGGCGGGGCGGCGGCGAGGCGGCTGCCGGGCAGGATTTTCACCTCGCGCTGCGGGAAGGGAATGGTGATGTCGTTGGCCTGGAACGCGTCCCAGAGCGCCAGAAAGACCGCGCCCCGGACATTGGTCAGGCCCTCGCTGGGATCGACGATCCAGAACCGCAGGATGTAGTCGACCGAACTGTCGCCGAAGCCCACGATATGGCATACGGGCGGCCTGTCGGCCAGCACCCGGGGCACGCTGGCCGCCGCCTCGACCGCCAGCCGACGCACCCGGTGCGGGTCGTCCGCATAGGCAGTGCCGAAAAAGATGTCGAGCCGGACAAATTCGTTGGAATGGGACCAGTTGACCACCTGGCTGGTGATCAGATCCTCGTTCGGGATCAGGTATTCCTTGCCCTCGCGGGTGACGACCGAGACATAGCGTGCGCCCAGCGCGTTGATCCAGCCAAAGGTGTCGCCCAGCGAGATCACGTCGCCCGGCTTGACCGACTTGTCGAGCAGGATGATGACGCCCGAGACGAGGTTCGAGACAACCTTCTGCAACCCGAAGCCCAGGCCCACACCGATGGCGCCCGACAGCACCGCCAGTCCGGTCAGGTCGAAGCCCGCGAGCTTGAGCCCCAGAAACACCGCCGCGCCGTAAAGGCATAGCTGCAGGAGCTTGACGATCAGCACCCGCATCGAGGGCGAGATGTCGTCGTCGCGCCGGATGCGGGCGGCCGAGGTGGTGGCGATCAGCCGGGCGCCGGTGAAAAGCACGCCGGTCACCACCGCGGCCCTGAGCAGGGTCAGCGCCGAAAGCTGCAGATCGCCCATGCCCAGCCGGACCGAGTCGAGCAGCGCCGCCGCCTCTTCGGTCAGGCCGACGACATAAAGCGTGACATAGACCCAGAGCCCCCAGGTCACGAGCCGCCGCAGAAAGGGGTTGCGCACCAGCCGCGCGGCAAGCCCCACGAACAGCCAGGCCGTCGCCAGCGTCGCGCCGATGGCCACCAGATAGCTGCGCGAGGGCCAGGTCACCTCGCGCATCGCCCAGACCGTGACCCAGGCAAGGATGACCAGCAGGATGATCCGCAGCCGCCGCAGCAGGATCAGCCCGGTGCGGAACCGCCACATCGGCCAGCCCTCGCGCGCCCGAAGCCAGCCGTAGAGCCGCCCGTAAAGCCCCCAGGCGCCCAGCTGGGCCAGCGCAAACAGCCCCAGCAGGATGCCGATCTGATAAAGCCGCCAGCCCGGCCGGGTCAGGCTTTGGAAGAAACCCCTGCCCTGCTCGGCCAAGGCCTGCAATTCCTGCAGGATCGGAGTCGGATCGCTCTCCATCGGGCCTCCTTTCCCCAAGATTAGGTCAGGAAGGCGGAAAACCAAACGCCTCATGCAGTCAGGCCGCCCTTGGATTTCCTCGCCCCGAACAGAGCGAAACAGTTTGATCCGGGACTAGTTTTTGCCCTTCTTGCCTTTCGGCGCCACGGTTTGCTTATAAGTTGTTGCGGGAGCGGACCTGACCTTGGCATTCGAAACGAACTGCCCGGTCTTCGCGCTCTTGTTCACTGTCTTCGGAGCCATCGGATCACCTCTCTGGATAACAGAAGAACGATGATAGCTTCCCTTACGTAAAACAATAGATTTTGGGCTTTCACCCCATATATAGGTGACCATACCTCCGGCCCGCCAAGATGAAGACCACGAAGCGACGTCCCGGCAAGCGCATGCCCTTGATCGACGCGGGGCAAAGGAGTATCCCAGCGGCATGAAACGTGTCTTCGACATGGACGACCGCGCGCGCCTGCCCTGGCGATTCTTCGGCGCGACCCGATCGGTGCTCGCCCGCCTTTGAGGCGGCGTCAGCACCCGTTTCTCCATTTGCCAAGTGACATAGCCGCGGAGAATTCCATGACCGGCAAGACCCTCTATGACAAGCTGTGGGATGCCCACCTGGTCGACCAGGCCGAGGACGGCACCTGCCTTCTGTATATCGACCGCCATCTCGTGCATGAGGTGACGAGCCCGCAAGCCTTCGAAGGCCTGCGGATGACTGGCCGCACAGTGCGCGCGCCCGAAAAGACCATCGCCGTGCCAGATCACAACGTGCCCACCACCGAAGGGCGCGAGACGAAGATCGACAACGAGGAAAGCCGCATCCAGGTCGAGGCGCTCGACAAGAACGCGCGCGATTTCGGCGTGGTCTATTACCCGGTCTCGGATATCCGGCAGGGGATCGTGCATATCGTCGGCCCCGAACAGGGCTGGACCCTGCCCGGCATGACCGTTGTCTGCGGCGACAGCCATACCGCGACCCATGGCGCCTTCGGGGCACTGGCGCACGGGATCGGCACCTCCGAGGTCGAACATGTTCTGGCCACCCAGACGCTGATCCAGAAGAAGTCGAAGAACATGAAGGTCGAGATCACCGGCACCCTGCCGCCGGGCGTCACGGCCAAGGACATCACCCTTGCGGTGATCGGCAAGACCGGCACCGCGGGCGGCACCGGCTATGTCATCGAATATTGCGGCGAGGCGATCCGCGCGCTGTCGATGGAAGGCCGGATGACGGTCTGCAACATGGCGATCGAGGGCGGCGCGCGCGCGGGCCTGATCGCGCCCGACGACACCACCTTCGACTACGTCAAGGGCCGCCCCCATGCGCCGAAGGGCGCGCAATGGGAAGCCGCGCTGACCTGGTGGAAGACGCTCAAATCCGACGACGACGCCCATTGGGACAAGGTCGTGACCATCCGCGCCGAGGACATCGCCCCCGTGGTGACCTGGGGCACCTCGCCCGAGGACGTGCTGCCGATCACCGGCACCGTGCCCGCGCCCGGGGACTTCCAGGGCGGCAAGGTCGAGGCCGCGCGCCGGTCGCTGGACTATATGGGGCTGAAACCCGGCACGCCGCTGACCGAGATCAAGGTCGATGCGGTCTTCATCGGGTCCTGCACCAATGGCCGGATCGAGGATCTGCGCGCCGCGGCCGAAATCCTGAAGGGCAAGACACTGGCGCCGGGCGTGCGCGGCATGGTCGTGCCGGGTTCGGGGCTGGTGCGGGCGCAGGCCGAGGAAGAGGGGCTCGACAAGGTCTTCACCGAGGCGGGATTCGAATGGCGGCTTGCCGGCTGTTCGATGTGTCTGGGCATGAACCCCGACCAGCTGGCGCCGGGCGAACGCTGCGCCGCCACCTCGAACCGCAACTTCGAGGGCCGCATGGGCCGGGGCGGGCGCACCCATCTGATGAGCCCGGTCATGGCCGCGGCGGCGGCGGTCACGGGGCACCTGACCGACGTGCGCGAACTGCTGGCAGAAACGGTCTGAACCGGAGGCGCGGAAGACAATGACGGGCCGGACCCCTCCCCTTCGACAGGCGGCCCTTGCGGCCGACGGGCGGGGTCCGTGCGCGGGAACCCATCGGTCGCCCGGACCGTTGATGTGGAGACAAACTCTCACATCGAGGAGGTTCCCATGAGAAACTGGCTCATCTACACGCTGATCGGTGTCGTGCTGCTGATAGGCGGGATCGTGGCGCTGGCCAACCCCTTCGCCGCCACCATCGCGGCCACCCAGATCGTCGGCATCGTCTTTCTGCTCGCCGGTCTGATCCAGATGATCACGGTGATGCGGGGCGGACCCGACAGTCACCGCTGGCTCAACGGCTTCGTCGGCATTCTGTTCCTGCTGGCGGGCCTGTCGATCCTGATCAACCCGCTGGTCGGCGCGGCCTGGATGACGCTGCTGCTGGGGCTTCTCTTCGTCGTGATGGGGGCCATGCGCCTGATGCTGTCCTTCACCTTCCGCGACACCGGCCTTTTCTGGCTGCTGCTTCTGACCGGGGCGGCATCCATCCTGATCGGGGTCCTGATCTTCTCGAACTTCTTCGCCGCGGCCACCACGCTTCTGGGGCTGCTGGTCGGGCTCGAGCTGCTTCTGGACGGGATCGGGCTGATGGCCTTCGGGATCGCCGCGCGGCGGCCCCGCCATGTTGAAACACCTGCCTGACGCGACCGCCTGACCGGACCCCGGGGGCGGCGCGGAAGGCGCTAGGAGATCTGAGACGAATGGAAAAGTTCGAGAAGCTCACCGGCATCGCCGCGCCGCTGGATCTGGTCAACATCGACACCGACATGATCATCCCCAAGCAGTACCTCAAGACGATCAAGCGCGAGGGGCTGGGGGTGAACCTGTTCGACGAGATGCGCTACGATCAGGACGGCAATGAAAACCCCGATTTCGTGCTGAACAAGCCCGCCTATCGCGAGACCCAGATCCTGGTCGCGGGCGACAATTTCGGCTGCGGGTCCTCGCGCGAACACGCCCCCTGGGCGATCAAGGATTTCGGCATCCGCTGCGTGATCGCACCCAGCTTTGCCGACATCTTCTTCAACAACTGCTTCAAGAATGGCATCCTGCCGATCCCGCTGCCGCAAGAGCAGGTCGACATCCTGATGAAGGATGCCGAGAAGGGCGCCAATGCCCGGATGACCGTCGATCTGGAAAACCAGACGATCACCACCTCGGACGGGGTCGAGATCGCCTTCGAGGTCGACCCGTTCCGCAAGCACTGCCTGCTGGAAGGGCTCGACGACATCGGCCTGACGCTCAACAAGGCGACCGCCATCGACGGCTTCGAGTCGAAGATGGCCCAGGACCGGCCCTGGGTCTGACCCGGATGCGCAGGCCCGCCGCAATCGTGCCGGGCCTGCTTGCCGTCTTCTGCGCCCTGCCCGCCGCCGCCGATCTGCGCGTGGCCAGCTATAACGCCGAGCTTTCCCGCAAGGGGCCGGGGCTTTTGTTGCGCGACATCCTGTCGGGCAAGGACGACCAGGTGGCGGCGGTGATCGAGGTGATCGCCGCCGCCCGGCCCGACATCCTCGCGCTGCAGGGGGTCGATTTCGACCTCGACGGGCTGGCACTGGCGGCGCTGGCGGATCTGCTGCGCGCCCGCGATCTGGACTATCCCCATCGCTTTGCACTGAGCCCCAATACCGGCCTGCGCAGCGGCCTCGATCTCGACGGCGACGGCCGCACGGGCGGGCCGGGCGATGCCCAGGGCTTTGGCTATTTCGCCGGACAGGACGGCATGGCGATCCTGTCGCGCTTTCCCATCCTGACCGAAGAGGTGCGCGATTTCTCGGCGCTGCTCTGGCGCGACCTGCCCGGCGCGACCCTGCCCGAGACCGACGGCGCCCCCTTCCCCTCGCCCGAGGCGCAGGCGGTGCAGCGCCTCTCGACCACCGGGCATTGGGACGTGCCGGTCGATCTGGGCGGCACCGTCCTGCACCTGCTGACCTTCCATGCCACGCCGCCCGTCTTCGACGGCCCAGAAGACCGCAACGGGCTGCGAAACCGCGACGAGCTTCGGCTCTGGACGCTTTATCTCGACGGCGCGCTCGGCATGGTCCCGCCCGAGGCGCCCTTCGTGATCCTGGGCGATGCCAATCTCGACCCCGAGGATGGCGACGGCCACAGCGCCGCGATGCGGGCCTTCCTGGCCGATCCGCGCCTGACCGATCCCCTGCCCGAAAGCGCGGGCGCCGCCGCCGCGCCGCAAACCGGCGCCAACGCCGCCCAGCGGGGCGTGCCGGCCCGCGACACCGCCGAATGGGACGACAACAGCCCCGGGAACCTGCGCGTCGATTACGTTCTGCCCTCTGCCGCGATCCCCGTCACCGGCGCGGGCGTCTTCTGGCCCGCCGACGGCCCGCTGGCCGAAACAGTCCGCACGGCCTCGCGCCACCGCCTCGTCTGGGCGGATCTCGCCCTGCCTTGACGGGCCAAATCCGGCCCGCTACCCCGATTTCAACCCTTCACGACAAGGACATCCGCATATGACGAACACGCTTCTGATCCTGCCCGGCGACGGCATCGGCCCCGAGGTGATGGCCGAGGTCCACCGGATCATCGACTGGTACGGCACGAAACGCGACCTCAAGTTCGACGTGACCGAGGATCTGGTCGGCGGCGCGGCCTATGACGCCCATGGCAAGCCGCTGTCGGATGCCACCATGGCCAAGGCGCAAGAGGTCGACGCGGTCCTGCTGGGCGCGGTCGGCGGCCCGCAATACGACAAACTCGATTTCAGCCTGAAGCCCGAGCGCGGCCTCCTGCGGCTCCGCAAGGAGATGGATCTTTTCGCCAACCTCCGCCCCGCGCAATGCTTCGACGCGCTGGCCGATTTCTCGTCGCTGAAACGCGACGTGGTCTCGGGGCTCGACATCATGATCGTGCGCGAGCTGACCTCGGGCATCTATTTCGGCGAGCCCCGCGGCATCATCGAGGAAGGCGGCCAGCGCGTCGGCCTGAACACCCAGCGCTATACCGAAGCCGAGATCGACCGCGTAGCGCGTTCGGCCTTTGAGCTGGCGCGGAAGCGCGGCAACAAGGTCTGCTCGATGGAGAAGGCCAATGTGATGGAATCGGGCATCCTCTGGCGCGAGGTGGTCCAGAAGGTCCATGACGAAAGCTATCCCGATGTCGAGCTCAGCCACATGTACGCCGATGCGGGCGGCATGCAGCTTTGCCGCTGGCCGAAACAGTTCGACGTGATCCTGACCGACAATCTCTTCGGCGACCTGCTGTCGGACGTGGCCGCGATGCTGACCGGCTCGCTGGGCATGCTGCCCTCGGCAAGCCTCGGCGCACCGATGGAAAACGGCCGGCCCAAGGCGATGTACGAACCCGTTCACGGCTCGGCCCCCGATATCGCGGGCCAGGGCAAGGCCAACCCGATCGCCTGCATCCTGAGCTTTGCCATGGCGCTGCGCTATTCCTTCGACGAAGGCGCCGAGGCGACCCGTCTGGAAAAGGCGGTCGAGAAGGTGCTGGCAGACGGCGTCCGCACCGCCGATCTGATGGGGGCCGAGGGCGGCACCCCGGTCTCGACGGCGCAGATGGGCGACGCGATCCTCGCCGCGCTCGACGCGAGCCTCTGATCCGACCGATGGCAGGGCGCGTCCCGGGCGCGCCCTGCCATCCGCCCCGGCGCGACCGGGCTTGAACCCTGACGGCAAATGCCGAAGGGTGGTCGGGCAAGTCTCTCACGAGCATGTCCCATGGCCGCATCGACTGCCCGGGGCGCGGGGTTCGCGCTGGCAGGTTTCGCCGTCTATTCCTGCCACGATGCCGTGGTGAAGGGGCTCGGCGCCCATTACGACGCGATCCAGATCCTTTTCTTCAGCGCGCTTCTGGGCTTTCCGCTGATCACGCTGATCCTGATCCGCGAGGGCGAGGGCGGCAGCCTCTGGCCGCGCCGCCCGGGCTGGACCGCGCTGCGCACCGTCGCGGTGATGCTGAACATCCTGATGGCGTTTTATGCCTTCTCGGCGATTCCCCTGGCCGAAACCTACGCGATCATCTTCTCGACACCGCTGATCATCACCGCGCTCTCGGTGCCGATCCTCGGCGAACGAGTCGGCCCCCGGCGCTGGGCGGCGGTGGTGCTGGGGCTGATCGGCGTGTTGATCGTGCTGCGCCCCTGGGGCACGTCGGACCTGAGCTTCGGCCATCTCGCCGCCCTCATCTCGGCGGGCAGCAGCGCGCTGGTCTCGGTGATCGTGCGCAAGATCGGCAACGAGGAACGCAGCGTGGTGCTGTTGCTCTATCCGCTCCTGGCCAACGTGGTCTTGATGGGCTGCCTGTTGCCGGTCGTCTACCGGCCGATGCCGGTCGCCCATCTGGGCGCCATGGCGCTGGTCGCCATCGGGGCGCTGAGCGCCATGTGGCTGATGATAAACGCCTATCGCGCCTCCGAGGCGGCGACGGTGGCGCCGATGCAATATTCGCAGATGATCTGGGCGGTGCTGATCGGCTATCTGGTCTTCGACGAGATCCCGGATGCCGCCACGCTGATCGGCGCGGCCGTGATCGCGACCAGCGGCTCGATCGTGTTCCTGCGCGAAGGCCGCGCGCAGGTCTCGGAAAACCAGCCCGCGCTTCATGCCACCGACCGCGCCGGGGTCGCCCCGGACCCGGTGCTTCTGGGTGTCGAAGAGACCCCGGAATGACCTCTTGCCAAAGCCTACGGACCGCGTTAAGTCCCCCGTCACGCGGTCGGAGTGTAGCTCAGCCTGGTAGAGCACTGTCTTCGGGAGGCAGGGGCCGGAGGTTCGAATCCTCTCACTCCGACCAATAAAATCAAGGGCTTGGAGATTTCCGAAATCTCAGCCCGCAAAGAAACCGCAAAGAAACCCCTCATTTCCAGCCGTCCATGGCCTTCGCCGGTGCTTCGAGGAAGCTCGGGTGATCGCGCTGGCTGTCCGATTCGAGCAAGGCTTCGGTCCCCGCAGCATCCGCCAGCGGGGCGCGTGCGCGCCTCGACCAGGGCGCCACCGCTTTTCGTGAGGCGGCGGAGGTCCAAACCGCTCAGTCATGACGGCGATCGGTCGAGTGCGGCAGGCCATAAGGTACTCAGGCCGGTGACGAAGCCTGCCGGGCGACGGGCCGCTTCAGCACCGCCAGCAGCGCCGTCGTGACCAGCGTCCCCACCACGATGGCGACGGCATAACCGACGAGGTTCGTTACCGCATTCGGGATCGCGAGGACGAAGATCCCGCCATGGGGCGCCACCAGCTTGCAGCCCAGCAGCATCGACAGGGCGCCGGTGATGGCCGAGCCCACCACGATGGCCGGAATGACGCGGGTCGGGTCCTTGGCGGCGAAGGGAATGGCGCCCTCGGTGATGAAGGACAGCCCCAGCACCGCAGCCGCCCCGCCCGCCTTGCGTTCTTCGGGGCTGAACCGGTTGCGCGCGACCAGCGTGGCCAGCGCGAGGCCCAGCGGCGGCGTCATGCCCGCCGCCATCACCGCTGCCATCGGCGCATAGGTTTCCGAGGTCAGCAGACCGACCGCGAAGGTATAGGCCGCCTTGTTGATCGGTCCGCCCATGTCGATGGCCATCATGCCGCCGAGGATCAGCCCGAAGGCCAGCGCGTTGGTGGTGCCGAGCCCCTGAAGGAAATCGGTCATCGCCGCAAGGATCGCGGCGACCGGCGTGCCGACGACATAGACCATCACGAGACCGGTGATCAGGGTAGACAGCAGCGGCAGGATCAGCACCGGCTTGAGGCCCTCGAGCGTCTGCGGCAGCCGGATCGTGTCGCGCAGCCAGCGCGCGGTGTAGCCCGCCAGAAAGCCCGCGACGATGCCGCCCAGAAATCCTGCCTGAAGGTTGACCGCCAGCATGCCGCCGATCAGCCCCGGCGTCAGGCCGGGCCGGTCGGCGATGGAATAGGCGATGAAGCCCGCCAGCACCGGCACCATCAGCTGGAAGGCCGCGCCCCCGCCAATGGACATCAGCGCGGCGGGCAGCGTGCCCTCTTCCTCGAAGGCGTTGATACCGAAGACGAAGGACAGCGCGATCAGAAGCCCGCCGGCGACCACGATGGGCAGCATGTAGGACACGCCGGTCAGCAGGTGCTGGTAGGGTCCGGTGCCCTGCGAGGCCTTGCGCGCGGCCTTGGCCTGACGGACCGTGTCGGCATAGCCCGCCTCGCCCGCCCCGGCCCCGCCGAGGATCTCGCCCTCGGCCAGCGCCTCGTCCAGCACCTCCGCCGCCCGCTTGACCGCGGCGCCGACGCTGGTGCGGTAGACCTTCTTGCCCCGGAACCGGGTGTCATCCACATGGGTGTCGGCCGCGATCACCACCAGATCGGCCTCGGCGATCTGCGCCTCGGTCAGGGCATTCTGGGACCCGACCGAGCCCTGGGTCTCGACCGCGATCTCGTAGCCCCTCGCCTGGGCCGCTTTCTTCAGCCCGTCGGCCGCCATGAAGGTGTGGGCGATGCCCGTGGGGCAGGAGGTCACCGCCACCACCTTCAGCCCGGCAGGCGCGGCGGCAGCGGGTGCGGATGCGGCAGCGGGCGTCTGCTGCGCCGGAGCGTCGGCCAGCGCGGCCAGCGCCGCGTCGATCACCCCCGCGGTGTCGCGGATCGCCCGGCTGGTCGAGGTCGCGCAGATCGGCTTGCCCGCGAAGCGCACCGCATCGACATGGATGTCGGCCGCGATCAGGACCACGTCGGCCGCAGCGATCTCGTCTGCGGTCAGGGCGCGCTCGACGCCCTGCGCGCTTTGCCGCTCGACCCGGATGTCATGACCCGCAAGCCGCGCGGTCTCTTCCAGCGCCTCGGCCGCCATGTGGGTATGCGCGATTCCCGTAGGGCAGGCCGTCACGGCAACGATTTTCGTCATGGGTCTCCTCCCGCTGTGACGTTGCTTCAGGCCGCGCCGATGCCGACCGCCGCCATAAGGTCTTCGATCCGGTCGATGGGGGGCAGGTGCGGGCCGATCTCGCCCAGCGCGCCCAGCGACACCGCCGTGGCCAGACGCGCGGTTTCGGCCAGGTCCAGCCCGCGCGTCGCGGCATGGATCAGCCCCGCCACCATCGCATCGCCCGCGCCCACGGTGCTGGCCACCTCGATCCCGGGCGGGACCGCGCAAAGGGATGCGTCGCGGGTGACCAGCACCGCGCCCTCGGCCCCCATCGAGACCGCGACAAGACCGACCCCGCCCGCCACAATCTCGCGCGCGGCGGCGACCGCCTCGTCGCGCCCGGCCAGCGGACGGCCCAGAAGCGCGCCAAGCTCGGCGATGTTGGGCTTGATGATGTCGGGCCCGGCGGACAGGGCGGCCGCAAGCGGCGCGCCGCTGGTATCGAGTGCGACCCGCGCGCCCTTTTCCCGCGTCTGCCGGATCAGCCGGGCATAGGTTCCGGGCGGAAGCCCCTCGGGCAGGCTGCCGCACAGCGCAACCCAGTCGAGCCCCGCCTCCAGCAGCGCGCCCAGCGCGCGTCCGACGCCCTCCAGCGCCTCGGGGCCGGCCGATATGCCGGGGAAGTTGAGGTCGGTCACCTGATCGAGGACCGGATCGACGATCTTGACATTGGTCCGGGTCGCCCCGTCGAGCCGCAGGCAGGCATCCCCGATCCCGGTCTGCGCGAAGTGCCGCTCGAACAGCGCGGCATTCTCGCGCCCGAGAAAGCCCGTGACCGTCACCTCATGCCCCAGATGCGCCAGGAACGAGGCGACGTTGATCCCCTTGCCGCCGGCATCGACACGCGAGGCCTCGACCCGGTTCACCGCATCGACGGCAAAGCGCGGCACGCGCACCGTCTGATCGACCGCGGAATTGAGCGAAACGGTCGCGATCCGCGTCATGCGCCCCCCCGGCCCAGCGCGCGCACGGCGGCAGCGTCCGGACAGGCCAGCGCGCGCTCGGCCAGCTTGCGGTTCTCGGTCATCGACTGGCGGCGCAGCTGCGCCTTGACCGCGGCGATGGACGGGATCGAGACGCTGAGCTCCACAACCCCGAGCCCGCTGAGAATCGTCGCCCCCAGCGGGTCGCCCGCAATCCCGCCGCAGGCGCCGACCCAGATCTCCTCGGCCCGGGCGGCCTTGACCGTCAGGTCGATCATCCGCAGCACCGCCGGGTGCAGCCCGTCGGCATGGCGGGCCAGAACCGGATGCATCCGGTCCATCGCCAGCACGTACTGGGTCAGATCGTTGGTCCCGATCGAGAAGAAATCCACCCGCTGCGCCAGTTCCCGCGCCATCATCACCGCCGAGGGTACCTCGATCATGATGCCGGTCTCGACCTCCTTGGCGCCGATCTCGCGGCGCACCTCCGTGGCGATGGCCAGCGCCCGGTCAAGCTCTCCGGTCATGGCCACCATCGGGAACATGATCCGCACCGGCCCCCGCGCCGATGCGCGGTAGATCGCGCGCAGCTGGGTGCGGAAAAGGTCTTCGTGGCTGAGGCAGAAGCGAATGCCGCGCTCGCCCAGAAACGGGTTCTCTTCGGCGGGCATCCGCAGATAGGGGATCGCCTTGTCGCCGCCCACATCCAGCGTGCGCACGATGATCGGCAGCCCGTTCAGCGCCTCGATCATCGCGGCATAAATCTCGACCTGCTCCTCCTCGCTGGGGGCATCGGGACGGTTCAGGAACAGGAACTCGGTGCGCAAAAGGCCCACGCCCTCGCCGCCCGCATCGACCGCCGCCCGCGCCTCGCCGGTGTCGCTGATATTGGCGACGACCTCGATCCGCACGCCGTCGATGGTCAGCGCGGGCCTGTAGCAGCCGCGCTTCTCGATCTCGCGCTGCTTGCCCAGGTCCGCCAGTGCCGTCCGGATGCGGCCGGTATCGGCCTCGCTCGGCCCGGTGACCAGCAGTCCATGCGCGCCGTCCAGCAGGGCGGGCGTGCCCGAGGCGATGTCCAGCACGCTGGCCCCGGCGCCGGTGACCGCCGGAATGTCGAGCGAGCGCGCGATGATCGAGCTGTGCGAGGTCGGCCCGCCGCTCGCGGTGCAGATGCCCTGCACCAGCGCGGGGTCAAGCCCGGCCGTGTCCGACGGCGTCAGGTCGTCGGCGACCAGAATGCAGGGGTCGGTGGGGCGCGCGGCGGCGTCAGACTTGACCTCGCCCAGAAGACGCAGCACCCGATGGCCCGCGTCGCGCAGATCGACCGCCCGCCCCGCAAGAACCGGATCGCGCATCGCGGCCAGCATGTCGGCCCGGTCGAGATAGGCGGATTTCCAGGCAAAGGGCGCGCTTCGACCCGCCTCGATCAGCGCCTGAGCGGCTGCGACGATCTCGGGGTCCTCCAGAAATTCCTGATGCGCCCGGAAGATCCCCGCCTTGGCCGGGCCGGATTTCTTCCAGACCTCTTCGTAAAGATCCTCAAGCTGGCGCCAGGCGGTCTTGACGACCGCGTCAAGCCGCCGGCGCTCGGCCGCCGGATCGGCCGCATTGGCCTCGAACACCACCTCTTCGCGAGCGAAGCGAAAGACCGGCGCGATGGCAAAACCGGGCGAGGACGCGATGCCTGCGATCATGTGGCCGTCATAAGACACCTCCGGCGCACGAGCCGTTCCGGACGCGGCCTCTTCCGCCTCTTCCTCGTCCTCGAGCCCCGCCTCGATGGCCGCCTTCAGCGCGGCCAGCGCCCGGTCGGCATCCGCCCCCCGGGCAGTGACGCGGATGCGCCCGCCCCCGGCAACACCCAGTCCCAAAAGCGAAATCAGACTTTTCGCGTTGCCGGTCTTGTCGCCGTGCCCGATGCGGATTTCCGCCTTGAAACCCTTGGCGATGTCCACAAGCGCGGTCGCCGGCCGCGCATGCAACCCATGCGCCCCGGCGATGGTGGCCTCGAACCCGTCGCCGAAGGCCTCCCCCGCGTCGGCGGGCGGGGCGGCGGGGGCGGCGGCAGCGCCGGTCAGACGCGCGACGATGTCCCCTGTCTCACCGGTCGTGGCCAGCCGGTCGGCCTCGGCCGGGTCGCCCAGCACATCCATCAGGTTGGTCAGGATCTGCAGATGCTCGTCGGATTTGGCGGCGATGGCGACCACCAGCCGGGCGCGGTCTCCGGGCCCCCAGTCGACGCCCTCGGGCAGCTGAACCACGGCAATCGCCGTCTCGCGGATCAGCTCGCGATCCTTGGGCAAGCCATGCGGAATCGCGATGCCGTTGCCCAGGAAAGTGTTGGCGACCTTCTCGCGCCCCAGCATGCTGTCGCCATAGCGCGGGTCGATCTTTCCGGCGGCAGCCAGAAGATCCACGGCCTGAGCGATGGCATCGGCCTTGTCGCGTGCCTTCCGGCCAAGGGCCACAAGGTTGTTCGTCAGCGATATCACGCGTCGTTCCTCCCCTTCGGCCGCCCTGGGCCAGCGGCACGCCCCGGAATTGCCGTATGGTCAGGCATGACAGCCGCGGCCGTCCGGATTTGCAACACTTGAATTCCGCGGATACCGCGTTAGCGCACCCGGCCCCGCGCCCCCCGGGGCCCGCGCCGGTGCCGGGCATCGTCCAGCGCGGCGATCGGCGCCGGTGCCGCCCCACCGGACCGTCCCGCATCGAACCGCGGAGGGGACCTCCGAAAGAGCCGGACCGGGGCGCGGACGGCGGGCCGTCGGGGTTAGGGTTACCTTAGGGAAAGATGCTTAGCCTCGGGGTTTCACCGACCTGCATGGAATTTGCCGCATGTCCCTGAGATTCATCCTTCTCTTCGCTCTGGTGCCGCTCGTGCTGCTGATTCTCCTGCTGGCCGGCAATGACCTGCAAGGGCTCAGCTCGAACGCCCGGTTCGAGGACGACATGGCATCGGTGGCCGAAGAAACCGACCGGATCGGCGATCTCGTGCAGGAACTGCAGAAGGAACGGGGGTTGTCTGCCGGGTTTACCGCCTCCAAGGGGCGGAATTTCCCCGCGGAACTCCGCACCCAGCGGACCGAGACCGACACCGCCCTGTCAGTCTTCCGGGACAAGCTGTCGGTGGTCAGGACGATGGCGCCGGAAGCGACCGAAAGCGCTCTGCAGGCCTTGCAGGCGCTTCAGACCCAGCGCGGCAAGATCGACGCGCTGGACCTCACGGTGCCCCAACTGGCAGGCTATTACACCGGCATCATCGATTCGCTCCTGACGGCGGCCACCCGGATCCGCACCGGAAAGGTGGCCAGTGCCACGGCGGTCCTGATGGAGGCGCAGGAACTGGTGGCCCTTGCCAAGGAAAGCGCCGGGCTGGAACGCGCGATGGGCGCGACCGGGCTTGGGTCGGAGACCTTTCCCAACGAGGTGTACCGCCGCTTCATGGCGCTCGGGGCCCGTCAAAGCGCTTTGCTGGCGCGGGCGCAGACGGTGCTCGGGCGGCCGGATTTCGTCTCGACGATCGAGGCCAGCAAACCCGCCCAGACGATTGCCCCGATGCGCGAAACGATTGCAGCCCTGCCCTATGGCGGCGCGCGGGGCGATCTGACCGCCCCGCAATGGTTCGCCGCCTCCACCGCCTGGATCGACCGCCTCCGGGCCGTCGAATCCGATCTGGGCCAGGAAATCGGCCTGCTGGCCGAAGGCAACCGCGCACAGGCCGAACGGGCCATGGTGGTCGGGTCGATTGCAACCGGAGTCGGCGTGTTGCTGGGCATCCTGATCGCCGTTGCGATCGCCGACGGCATCACGCGCAGGCTGCGCAAGCTGACCGGGATCATGCATCAGTTCATGGAAGGCAATTTCGAGGCCTGGGTACCCTTCATCGAGAAGAAGGGCGAAATCGGCCAGATGGCCAATGCCATCTACCGCTTCAAACAGCTGACACGGGCCGCGATGCGCCAGAAGGAAGAAGACGAGGCCACCCTGAACGAGCGGCATCAGCAAGTTGTGGATCTGGTCACGGAGGGGCTCAAGGCGCTGTCCCGCTCCGACCTGTCGCGCCATTTCGAAGACCCGCTGCACGGCGACTACGATACGATCCGGACCGATTTCAATGCGACGGTGGTCCGACTGCGCGAGGTTCTGTCGACCATCGCCTCGACGGTCAGCGATCTCGAGAGACGGTCCGAGGACATGCTGCGGACCGCCGGCGACCTGGCACAGCAGACCAGCAGCCAGAGCAGCACGATCCAGGGCACCGCCGCCTCCGTCGACCGCCTGGCCAGCGGACTGAAGGACACCAACGGGTCGATCCACGACGCCCGCTCGCTGGCGGGCGACGCCAAGCAGCGCGCCGACCTCTCGGGAGAGATCGTCCGCGATGCCGTTCTCGCAATGGAACGGATCTCCGAATCGTCCAGCAAGATCGCGCAGATCACCGCGATGATCGAGGACATCGCCTTCCAGACCAACCTGCTTGCCCTGAATGCCGGGGTCGAGGCCGCCCGCGCCGGCGAAAGCGGCAAGGGCTTTGCCGTGGTTGCCACCGAGGTCCGCGAACTGGCTCGCAGATCCGCCGAGTCGGCGATGCAGATCAAGAAACTGATCGGCGAAAGCGTCGAAGAGGTCTCGGGCGGGGTGCGTCTGGTCGGCGAGGCAGGCCAGTCGCTCGAAGAGATCGTCTCGCAGGTGACCCGCGTCTACGAGACGCTGGCTCAGGTCAGTGCCCAGGCCGACGGACAGACCCGGGAGCTGCAGGAAGTCAACGAATCCATGACCAGCCTGCGCGCCCTGACCGAACGAAACGGCCATGTCGTCGACAGCACCCGCGATGCCTCGAACGACCTGGCGGCCAGCGCCCAGGCTCTGGCGCGAATCGTCGCCGAGTTCAATCTTGGGCCCGATCAGCGCGGGAATCAGGTCGGCCGCGCCGCTTGAACCGTCCCGCTAAGACTGGTGTCGTCGAAGAGCCGGAGGATGCCCTCAGCCTCAGCCGCGCTCGGCCTGTCCGTAGCCTTGGGTAAACTGCGCCACGGCCTCGGCCAGTTGGGCCTCGGACAACAGCGGCGGCTCGCCGATGGTCAGGGCCCCGTGATACTGCCGTGCCAGCGCCTCGACCTCGACGGCCAGCCACATCGCCTTGTCGAGGCTGGCTTCGGCCGCGATCATGCCGTGATGCGCCATCAGGCAGGCCTTGCGACCCTCCAGCGCCTCCAGCACCCGGTCGGACAGCGCCTGGGTTCCGAAGGTCTCGTAGGGGGCGCAGCGGATGTCGCCGCCGCCGGCCGCAGCCACCATGTAATGCACCGCCGGGATCGGCTTGTGCAGGATCGCCAGCATCGTGCAATAGGGCGCGTGGGCATGGACAACGGCATTCAGATCGGGCCGGGCCTGCAGGATGTCGAGATGGAAGCGCCATTCCGACGAGGGCTTGCGCGCGCCATGGGCGGTGCCGTCCATTTCCATGAAGACGATGTCCTCGGGCGTCAACACGTCATAGGCAATCGAGCTTGGCGTGATCAGGATCCCCGCCCCGTGCCGGACGCTGATATTGCCCGACGAGCCCTGGTTCAGACCGACCGCATTCATGCTGCGGCAGGCCGCCACGATCGCCGCGCGCTTGTCCGTTTCCTGGGTCATCCTGCCACCTCCGTTGCTGCCCCTGCCCTATAGCGGCAGCGCGGTGGTCTTGAACACCGTCCTGAGCGCAAAGGAGGATTGCATCCGCGCCACCCCCGGCAGCCGGGTCAGGTATTGCCGGTGGATGCGGGCGAAATCCTCGCTGTCCTCGGCCACCACCTTCAGCAGATAGTCGGCGCTGCCCGCCATCAGGTGGCATTCCAGCACGTCTGGCACCCGCGCCACCGCCTTCTCGAAGGCAGCAAGCGTTTCGTCGGCCTGGCCCGACAGCGTGATCTCGACAAAGACCGTGGTCTGCCGGCCCATCTTGCGGGCATCGAGAAGCGCGACATAGTCCCGGATGAATCCCGCTTCTTCCAGCCGCTGGACCCGCCGGTGGCAGGCCGAGGCCGACAGGTTCACCCGTTCGCTCAGATCCGCGTTCGAGATGCGGCCCTGTTTCTGCAACACCCGCAAAAGGCGAAGATCGGTCTCGTCCAGCGTCATTTCCCGCATGATCCTTCGACAGTCCGGCGGCATCATGCATGGATCTTCGGTGAAGGCCCAGAGCATCCCCCGAGAAAATCAACCCTCTTCGGCCCGATCTGCGGCATTCTGCCACCAGGAGAAGGAGACCCCAATGCAGATCGGATGCCCCAGAGAGATCAAGCCCCAGGAATTCCGCGTCGGCCTGACGCCCAATGCCGCCCGCGAGGCCGTTGCCCATGGCCATGCCGTGCGGATCGAGACCGGCGCCGGGCTGGGAGCGGGCTTTGACGACGCCGACTACATCGCGGCGGGGGCAAGGATCGCCGCCTCGGCCGAAGAGATCTTTGCCGAAGCCGAACTGGTGGTGAAGGTCAAGGAGCCGCTGGCCGAGGAACGGCGGCGCCTGCGCGAGGGACAAGTGCTGTTCACTTACCTGCACCTCGCGCCCGACCCGGACCAGACCCGCGAGCTGATCGACAGCGGCGTGACCGCCATTGCCTACGAGACCGTGACCGACGACCGCGGCGGGCTGCCGCTGCTGGCGCCCATGTCCGAGGTCGCGGGACGGCTGGCGCCGCAGATGGGGGCCTGGGCGCTGCAGAAGGCCAATGGCGGGCGCGGTGTGCTGATGGGCGGCGTGCCCGGCGTCGGCCCGGCCGAGGTTCTGGTGATCGGCGGCGGGGTGGTCGGCACCCATGCCGCGCGGATCGCGGCAGGGATGGGTGCCCATGTCACCGTGCTGGACCGCTCGCTGCCCCGGCTGCGGCAGCTTGACGAGACATTCGGAGCGGCCTTCTCGACCCGATATTCATCCGAGGGCGCGCTGGCCGAGCTGATCGGCCGTGCCGACATGGTCGTGGGTGCGGTGCTGATCCCCGGGGCGACCGCCCCCAAACTGGTGCGGCGCGCCGATCTGGCGCGGATGAAGCCCGGCGCGGTGCTGGTCGATGTGGCCATCGACCAGGGCGGTTGCTTCGAGACCTCGCACCCGACCACCCATGAGGACCCGGTCTTTTCGGTCGACGGCATCCAGCATTATTGCGTGGCCAACATGCCGGGCGCGGTGCCGCGCAGCGCGACACTGGCGCTTGGCAATGCCACGATGCCCTTCCTGCTGGCGCTGGCCGACAAGGGCTGGCGCCAGGCCTGTGCCGACGACCCGCATCTGCTGGCCGGGCTCAACGTGCATGCGGGCCATCTGACCTGTTGCGCGGTCGGCATGGCGCAGGGCATCGACGTTCTGTCGCCGCACCTGGCGGTGAAGGCCTGAGCGGGAAGGCCGCGCTCAGCGCGCCTTCAGAAGGTCCCGGATCTCGGTCAGAAGCTCTTCCTGGGTCGGGCCCGCAGGCGCGCCGGGCACCGGCTGCTCCTTGCGGCTGGCGGCGTCCTTGACCCGGTTCACGCCCTTGACCAGCAGGAACACCACCCAGGCGATGATCAGGAAATTGATCAGCGCGGTGAGGAAATTGCCATAGGCGAAGACCCCGGCATTCTCGCCCTCGCCGATGCGGAAGGCGAGACCCGAAAAGTCGATGCCGCCGACGAAAAGCCCGATGATCGGATTGATGAGATCGTTGACCAGCGAGGTCACGATGGCTGTGAAGGCCGCGCCGACGATGATGCCCACGGCCATGTCCATGACATTGCCCTTGGCGATGAAATCGCGAAATTCCTGCAGCATTAAAATACTCTTTCCTTCTGAAAGCCCCCCGCCGCACTTTCCGCAACGGCAGGCCGAGCCTAGCACAGCCAGGGCCGCCCGCGCTGCGTTTTTCGCCCGGCGGCGGAAGGTGATCAAGAACCGCTCAGCCGCCGGTTTCGGCCAGGCTCCGGCGCAGTTCGACGGCGTCGCGTCCGGGCGGCTCGCCGAAATGGCGGCGGTATTCGCGGCTGAATTGCGACGGGCTGTCATAGCCGATGCGATAGCCGATCCCCGCAACGTCGCCGGACCGGGTCAGAAGAAGCCGCCGCGCCTCTTGCAGCCGCAGGCTTTTCTGGAACTGCACCGGCGTCATCGCCGTCGCCTCCTTGAAATGGCGGTGGAAGGTGGCCGGGCTCATCCCGGCCAGCGCCGCCAGATGCCCGACCCGCAGCGTCTCGGCGTAGTTCTCGCGGATCCAGCCGATGGCGCGGCCGATCCGGGCCAGGCGGCTGTCGGCCATCCCGATCTGCCGCAGCCGCGCGCCCTGCGGCCCGTTCAGCAACTGCCAGACGATCTCGCGCCGGATCATCGGCGCGAGAACCGGAATGTCCTGCGGCCGGGCCGCGACCGATAACAGCCGGTCGAGCGGGTCGATCAGGGCCTCGCCCAGATCGTGAACCTCGATGGCAGCCCCCATCGGCGGATCGCCGGCCGGGCGCTGGCCCAGCATCAGCTCGGCCACCACGGCCGGGTCGATTTCCAGCGCCAGCGCCAGATAGGGGGTCTCGGGCGCGGCGCCGACGATCTCGGCCCGGATCGGCACGTCGAGCGAGGCGATCAGGCATTTGCCCGCATCGTAGCGGAACGCCCGGTCGCCCAGTCGGCTGATCTTGGCTCCCTGCAGCACCGCGCAAAGCGAGGGTCTGTAAACCCCGTGGAAGACGCCCGAGGGCCTGTCGGCACAGGACAGCCTCAGCCCCTGAACCGGGGGTTCGCGCCCATGCGCCTCCCACAACGAAACGAGCTTGGCCCTGAGGCCGGACAGTCGGTCGGTCATTCCCATACCCTAGCCGGTCCGGCGGCGCTCTCCAAAGTCAATCGGCGGCGGGATGAGAGAATCGTGCAAGACTGCGAGAGGATCGGCGTGGCGAGGGGCCCGGCCCGGGCCCATTTCGGGGCAGAGGCCGGAGCGGACGCCGACGCGGTGCTCCGGCCGCCAGTCAGGAAAGGAAAGCAACATGCGCTATCGTCGTCTTGGCCCGAGCGGGCTTTTCGTGTCGGAGCTTTGCCTCGGCACCATGACCTTCGGCGGCTCCGAGGGCATGTGGGGCAAGATCGGCCAGCTGGGCCAGACCGAGGTGGACGGGCTCGTAGGCAACGCGCTCGAGGCCGGGATCAATTTCATCGACACCGCCAATGTCTATGCGGGCGGCGAAAGCGAACGGCTTCTGGGCCAGTCGCTGAAGAACCTCGCCGTGCCGCGCGAGGATGTGGTGATCGCGACCAAGGTGCTGGGCCCGATGGGCGCGGGCGTGAACGCGCGCGGCGCCTCGCGCTATCACATCATGGAGCAGTGCAAGGCCAGCCTCGCGCGGCTGCAGCTTGATCATATCGACCTCTACCAGATCCACGGCTTCGACCCGGCGACGCCCATCGTCGAGACGCTGGAGGCGCTCGATACGCTCGTGCGGCAGGGCCATGTGCGCTATCTGGGCCTGTCGAACTGGGCCGCCTGGCAGATCGTCCGCGCGGTCGGCATCGCCGAGGCGCGGCGGCTGGCCCCGATCCTGTCGCTGCAGGCCTATTACACCCTGGCCGGGCGCGATCTGGAACGCGAGATCGTGCCGATGCTGAAGGAAACCGGCATCGGGCTGATGGTCTGGAGCCCGCTGGCGGGCGGGTTCCTGTCGGGCAAGTACGACCGCGACGGCAAGGCCGCCGACGGGCGGCGGGCCAGCTTCGACTTCCCGCCCATCGACAAGGACCGCGCCTATGACGCCATCGAGGCGATGCGCGGCATGGCCGAGGCGCGCGGGTGCAGCGTGGCGCAGATCGCGCTGGCCTGGCTTCTGCATCAGGAGGTGGTGACCTCGGTCATCATCGGCGCCAAGCGCGCGGACCAGTTGACCGACAATATCGGCGCGACCAGGGTCGAGCTGACTGCCGACGAGTTGACCCGCCTTGATGCGGTGACCCGCCTTCCGGCCGAATATCCCGGCTGGATGCTGGAACGGCAGGGCGAATACCGCAGCCAGAGCTAGACCCCGAGGCTCAGCAGGCGGGGGCCGGCATGACCCGGCCCCCGCCTTCGATCGATCCGCCCGCGCTATTCGGCGGCGGGGGTCAGCCCGTTCGGACAGGTCCCGGCCTCGGCCTCGGCCGCCTCGCGGATGTCCTGGCTGATCTTCATCGAACAGAACTTCGGCCCGCACATCGAGCAGAACTGCGCCTCCTTATGGGCGGCCTTGGGCATCGTCTCGTCATGGAAGGCGCGCGCCGTGTCCGGGTCGAGCCCCAGATTGAACTGATCCTCCCAGCGGAAGGCAAAGCGCGCCCGGCTGAGCGCATCGTCGCGGGCCTGCGCGCCCGGATGCCCCTTGGCCAGATCGGCGGCATGGGCAGCCAGCTTGTAGGTCACGACCCCAGTCTTGACGTCGTCGCGGTCGGGCAGGCCCAGATGCTCCTTGGGCGTGACATAGCACAGCATCGCGGTGCCGAACCAACCGATCATCGCCGCCCCGATGGCCGAGGTGATATGGTCATAGCCCGGCGCGATGTCGGTCGTCAGCGGCCCGAGCGTGTAGAACGGCGCCTCGTGGCAATGCTTCAGCTGCTCGTCCATGTTGGCCTTGATCTTGTGCATGGGCACATGGCCCGGCCCCTCGATCATCACCTGGCAGTCCTTCGCCCAGGCGACCTGCGCCAGCTCGCCCAGGGTCCGCAGCTCGGCGAATTGCGCGGCGTCATTGGCATCGGCGATGGACCCGGGCCTGAGCCCGTCACCCAGGCTGAACGAGACGTCATAGGCGCGGCAGATGTCGCAGATCTCCTCGAACCGCTCGTAGAGGAACGACTCGCGGCCGTGATGCAGGCACCACTTGGCCATGATCGACCCGCCCCGGCTGACGATGCCGGTCACGCGGCGCGCGGTCAGCCCGATCATCTCGCGTCTCAGCCCCGCATGGATGGTGAAGTAATCGACCCCCTGCTCGGCCTGCTCGATCAGCGTGTCGCGGTAGATCTCCCAGCTCAGGTCCTCGGCCACGCCGCCGACCTTTTCCAGCGCCTGATACAACGGCACGGTGCCGATGGGCACGGGCGCGTTGCGCAAGATCCAGTCGCGGATGTTGTGGATGTTGCGCCCGGTCGAGAGGTCCATCACCGTATCGGCGCCCCAGCGGATCGCCCAGACCATCTTCTCGACCTCTTCCTCCATCGAGGAGGTGATGGCCGAATTGCCGATATTGGCATTGACCTTCACCTTGAAGGCGCGGCCGATCACCATGGGTTCAAGTTCGGGATGGTTGATATTGGCCGGGATGATCGCCCGGCCCGCAGCGATCTCGGCGCGGACGAAGTCGGGCGTCACCAGATCGGGGATCTCGGCACCGAAGGGCTCGCCGTCGCGGGTATGGGCAGCGCTACGGCCCTCGTTTTCCCGGATCGCGGCGAATTCCATCTCGGGGGTGACGATCCCGGCCCTTGCATAGGCCAGCTGGGTGATCGCCCGCCCAGCCGTCGCCCGCAGCGGCTCGGGCCGCCGCGGAAAGGCCGGAACCAGCCGCGCGCCCTCGGCAAAGCCATTGTCGGCGGCGGTCACGTCGCGGGCCGGATAGGTCTCGGCCTCGCCCCGGGCGGCCGCGAAGGGGGCGCGCACCGGGGCGAGCCCGGCAGTGATGTCGATCCGCGCCCCGGGGTCGGTATAGGGGCCCGAGCTGTCATAGACCGTCACCGCCCCCTCGGCGGTCGCGATCCGGCGCAGCGGCACCCGGATCGGATGCAGCGTCCCGGACAGGTAGACCTTTTCCGAGGCGGGCAGCGACCCCAGCGTGATCTGCGGAACGGTGTCGGGTTTGTTCATCTTCGTCTCCTCAGTTGACCTGACGAGACCCAGACGGATGATGAGGCAGAAAGCGGGGCCGTTGGCCCGAACGACCTTGACGGTCCGGGGGCCTTGCGGCCCGGGGGGCGGGAATTGCGGCATGCCCCTCGGTCTTCCTACGCCAGTCTCAACTGGGTCAGGTTCGAAGGGTCGCGTCGCCGGGGTTTCCCCCTGTCAGCCTCTCAGTCCCCTGGCCGGGACTCCCCTGACGTGGGACGAGGTATCGCAAAGCCGGGCGAGTCTGTCAAACCCGCGCCGCCGAAGGATCAGGCCGGGTCGCCGGGCGGCGCCACGCGCGCGCCCGAGGCGGTCAGGATCATCTGCCCGTCCTCCTTGTAAAGCGGCCCGGGCGGCAGCCGGTCGAGCAGATCCAGCACCGTCTCGGACGGGCGGCAGAGCCGCACACCCTTCGGGCTTGCCACGATCGGCCGGTTGACCAGAACCGGATGCGCGATCATCGCGTCCAGCAGGGCGTCGTCGGGCACGTCCTCGTCCAGAAGCCCAAGCTCGGCCGCGGGCGATTTCGTCCGGCGCAGCGCGGTGCGCGGCGTCAAACCGGCCGCCGCGAACAGCGCCAGCAGCTGCGGCCGGGTCCAGCCCTCGGTGAGATAGTCGATCACGACCGGCTCGGTCCCCGACCGACGAATGATCTCGAGCACGTTACGCGAGGTGCCGCAGTCGGGGTTGTGATGGATGACGATCATGCCGGGTCTCCGGCAAAGCGCGTGCGGGTCCGGTTGGCGAAGGCCACCAGCGACAGCATCACCGGAACCTCGACCAGCACTCCGACGACCGTCGCCATCGCCGCCCCGGAATTCAGCCCGAAGAGGCTGATCGCCACCGCCACCGCCAGTTCGAAGAAGTTCGAGGTGCCGATCATCGCGCAGGGCGCGGCGATCCGGTGCGGCACCTTCAGCGCCCAGGCCGCCCCGTAGGCCAGCGCGAAGATCCCGTAGCTCTGGATCAGGATCGGCACTGCGACCAGGACGATGGCGCCCGGCTGGGTCAGGATACGGTCGCTCTGCATCCCGAACAGGATCGCCACGGTCGCGATCAACCCGACCGTCGACAGCGGCTTGATGCGGGCGGAAAAGCCCGCGATGGCGGCCGGGCTTCCCAGCAGGCGCCGGGTCAGAAGCCCCGCGGCCAGCGGGATCACCACGTAAAGCAGCGTCGCCAGCAGCAGCGTTTCCCAGGGCACGGCGATCTCGGACACGCCCATCAGGACCGCCACGATGGGCGCGAAGGCCACCACCATGATCAGGTCGTTCACCGAGACCTGAACCAGCGTGTAGGTGGCGTCGCCCCGGGTCAGCTGCGACCAGACGAAGACCATCGCCGTGCAGGGCGCGGCCCCCAGAAGGATCAGCCCGGCGGTGTATTGCGCCGCGTCGGCGGGGGCGATCCAGGGGGCAAAGACATGCTCGAAGAACAGCACCGCCAGCGCCGCCATGGTAAAGGGCTTCACCAGCCAGTTGATCGTCAGGGTGATCAACAAGCCCCGTGGCGCCCGCGCCACGTCCCGCACCGCGCCCAGATCCACCCCCACCATCATCGGATAGACCATGGCCCAGATCAGCACCGCGACGACAAGGTTGATCGAGGCGACCTCGGCTGCGGCAATGCCCTGAACCAGCCCCGGCGCGACCAGACCCAGCACCAGCCCGACGCAGATGGCGGCAGCGACCCAAAGCGTCAGATAGCGTTCGAACCGGCCAAGGTGTCCGGGCTCGGCAGAGGAGGACGCGGCGGTCATGTCAGCCTCATTTCGTGGATTATCGAATTCTCGTTTCGTAACCGCGCAGCCGGGTCTGGTCAAGCATCGTCATTTCGCGTAGGATCGAAATATGGATCAGATAACCGCCAAGGACGCATTCGCCGCCCTTGCCCATGATACCCGCCTGTCGGTCTTTCGCCTGCTGGTGAGGCAGGGCCCCGGGGGCCTGCCCGCGCTGGAGATTGCCCGCCGCCTGGGCGCCCCGCCCTCGACGCTCTCCAGCCATCTGGCCAGCCTCAAGCGCGCCGGGCTGCTGAACGCCGAACGCCGCCACCGCGAGATCCTTTATGCAGCGAACCTCGCCGCGGTGAACGACATCGTGCGCTTCCTGCTGGACGATTGCTGCGGCGGAGACCCGGCCGCCTGCGCCGGCCTCGACGGCATGGTTCTTCCCACCACGGCGACGCCCTCGGACGCGTGACGCGCCGCCTGAACGGGGGCGCCCCAACCGCCGGATTGTTCCGATCGCAGCCATCACAAGAGCGGCCATCGGCCTGATCACTGCCAGGTTGCGACTGCGATTCACTCGGAAAATCCGCAGCTTGCCTCTTCCTATGTCATCACCGCCCGGCGGCCGACAGGCCGCACCGGCTTTTCCAGACGCCTGGCGGGCTTTGCCACCGGCATTCACGCGCCTGTCGCGAAGACGTCATCGAACCGTCTCACGTCCTGCCTATCGACCGTCGCGTGGCCTTTTTTCGGCCACAATTCCACCACGGGACTGACAGGATTTTCTCATGAAACGCACTCTTGGGGCGATTGCCCTGGGCCTGATCTCGATGGCGCCCGCCCACGCCGCCACCCTTTACAACACGCTCGACGGCGAGGCCCCGCTGATCATCGCCCACCGCGGCGCCAGCGGCTATCTGCCCGAACACACGCTGGGCGGCTACGAACTGGCGCTGCAGATGGGCGCCGACGTGATCGAGCCCGACCTGCAGACGACCGCCGATGGCGAGCTGGTCGCGATGCACGACTCGACCCTGGACCGCACCACCAATATCGAGGCGCTATTCGCGCCCCGCAACGGCGGCTACCGCGTCTCGGACTTCACCCTGGCCGAGATCAAGTCGCTGACCGTCGAGCCCACCGGCGCCACCGCCTCGACCAGCTATGACGGCTTCACCCCCTCGATGGCCAACCCCTACAGGGTGCCGACCTTCCAGGAGGTCATGGACCTGGTCAGCGCCTACAACGCCACGACCGGCAAGCAGATCGGGATCTATCCCGAGGCCAAGACCCCCAACAGCCTCGCGATGAACGAAAAGATCCTGCAAGAGATGAAGGCCAACGGCTTCGACGGCTCGGTGCAGAACACCTTCATCCAGACCTTCAGTCATGAGGGCGCCCGTCAGCTGGCCGACCTGCAGGTCGAGATGGGCATGGACAACGCCATCGCCGCGCTGGGCTATGCGATCGATCTGGGCGACGGTTTCGGGGTCTATGACGCCACCACCGGCGGGGTCACCGCGCTCGAGGATCTCGCCGGGTTCGCCGACGGGCTGGGGCTGTATCTCGGCTACGATCTCGATGCCGCCTTCATCGCCGCCGCGCATGCGCTGGGCCTGACCGTCCACGGCTGGACGTTCCGTCCGACCTCGGACGAGGCCGCCTGGGACATGTTCCTGCCCTGGATCGAGGCCGGGATGGACGGGTTCTTCACCGATTACAGCCTGCGGGGCGTCGAGGTGCTGGATCGCTACGAGGCCTCGGAAGTGCCGGTGCCGGCAACCCTGCCGCTGATGCTGGCGGGCCTGGGCGGACTCGCGATGCTGCGCCGCCGCCGCGCCGCGGCCTGAGCGGCCCTTTCCGAACCGACGCGGGGCGCCTCTTGCGGGGCGCCCCGGCAGGCCCGACCGGGCCCCCTCAGGCGGTTTCGGCCTGGTCGAGCGTGGGATAGTCGGTCAGGCCATGGGCGCCGCCGCCATACATCGTGCTCCGGTCGGGCTCTGCCAGAACGGCATCGCGCCGCAAACGCTCGACCAGATCGGGGTTCGAGATGAAGGGCCGCCCGAACGCCACCATGTCGGCCGCCCCGCTTTCGACCGCCGCCAGCGCCGAGGCCCGGTCATAGCCGTTATTGGCGATATAGGGCCCCTCGAACAGCGCCCGCAATTCCGGAATGCCGCGCCCCTCGGGCCAGTCGCGCGGCCCCCCGGTCTGACCCTCGACCATGTGCAGGAAGGCAAGGCCGAAGCGGTTCAACCCGGAAATCGCCTGCGAGAACACCGCGAACGGGTCGCTGTCGGCAATGCCGTTCGCGTTCGAGAAGGGGCTCAGCCGCAGCCCGATCCGGCCCGCGCCGATCTCGCCCGCGACGGTCTCGACCACCTCGAAAAGGAACCGGCAGCGGTTCTCGATCGAGCCGCCATAACCATCGGTCCGGCGGTTGGTGCCGTCGCGCAGGAACTGGTCGATCAGATAGCCGTTGGCGCCATGGATCTCGACCCCGTCGAACCCCGCCGCCATCGCATTCGCGGCGGCCTTGCGATAGTCGCCAAGGACGCGGGCGATCTCGTCCGTCTCCAGCGCGCGCGGGGCCGAGACCGGAGCAAAGCCCTCGGCGGTAAAGGTCTTGACCTCCTCGGCCGCGATGGCCGAGGGCGCGACCGGGGCCTGACCGCCCGGAAGCAGCGACACATGCGACACCCGCCCGACATGCCAGAGCTGGATCACGATGCGCCCGCCGACCGCATGGACCGCATCGGTCACCTTGCGCCAGCGCTCGACCTGAAGGTCGGAATAGATGCCGGGCGTGTCGAGATAGCCCTGCCCTTCGGGCGAGATCTGCGCGCCTTCGGTGACGATCAGCCCGGCGCCGGCGCGCTGGGTGTAATAGGTGACATGCAGGTCGCTCGGGGCCAGCGTGTCATGTTCGGCGCGGTTGCGGGTCAGTGGCGCCATCACGACGCGGTTTGCCAGCGCGATGTCGCCCGCGGCGACGGGGGTGAAGAGCTTGGGCTCGGTCATGGGAAACGTCCTTTGACATGCGAAAGGTGCCAGTCGGACCTAGGCATCCCCCGGCACCGGGCAAGAGGCCGCGGCGGGAACATCCCTCTGCGCGGTGACGCACAGTCGCGGTATCTGCCGCGGTTTCAGGTGGGGTTTGAGGCGCGGCCTCAGGCCAGCGCCATGCCCTCGCCGTCGCCCTGACGGTCGGCGGCCTGCGCCAGATCGCTGGCGGTGACGACGAAGCCCTCGATCCCGGCCCCGCGATCGGTCCGCAGCACCGCCCGCCCCAGTCGCACCGACCGGAACCCGGCCGCCGCCAGAACCGCGCGCAAATAGGCGGGCGCATGGGCAAAGCGGCGGCTTTCGCGCAGCGTCAGCGGGGCCTCGCCCGGGACCGCCGCCTCGACGGTGAAGGCCAGCACGCCGCCCGGCGCCAGCGATCCCGCGCACCAGCCCAGGATGCGTTCGAGCGCGCCGAGATAGACGAAGACATCGGCGGCGAGGATCAGGTCATAGCGCGCGGCCCCGATCTCGAGCGCGGCAAGGTCATGCTTTTCCAGCCGGTCGTAGATCCCCTTGGCTTCGGCCTGGGCCAGCATCCCCGCCGAGAGGTCGACCCCCTCGAGCCGGTCGCAGCGGTCGCGGAACGCCTCGCCCGCCAGCCCGGTGCCGCAGCCCAGATCCATCGCCCGGCCAAAGCGCCGCCCGGCCAGCGCCTGCCGCAGCAGCTCGGGCGCGCGATAGTCCAACCGCTCGACCAGCGACAGATCGAACCGCGGCGCATAGTCGTCGAACAGCGCCTCGACAAAGGCCGCGGGCATCGCCTCGGCGACCGGCGCGGCCCGCATCAGATCGCGCTTGAGCCCTGCCCCCAGAAGATCCTGCGGATCGGCCGCCAGCGCCCGATCCCAGGCCGCGGCCGCCCGGTCGGGATCGCCCGCAGCGGCATGCCACTCGCCCAGCCTGTACCAGCCCGCCGCCCATCCCGGCACCTGGTCCAGCGCATCGCCCAGCACCTCGATCGCTGCCGAAAGATCGCCGCCAAGGGCCAGCCCCTCGGCGAAGTCGAACCGTCGGTCCACGATCAGGTCGCCAGAGGAGAATCCTCTCGCAGCCATCGTCCACAAATCCAAAAAGGGCCGTACCCCCGGTGCCTTGCGGCGGCATCCGGTCTCGGGCGGGGTGTTCCGCGGGTCCGCGCTGTCCGGAAGTTCGCCCCGGCGCGCGGTCCGCCTCTGGCGGATCTAGGGGCGCGACCTGCCCCCCGTCAACGGGGTGGCGCGCGGCGCTCGGCAGATTTCGGCCCAGCGGCCCGGGTCCGGCTTTGGTCCCACCGCACCGCCCGGGCGCCCTGCCCGTTTTTGGCGACCGCACGGCGCTTCGGAAAGAGGTTTGAGCTTGAAGCCGCGGCTCCGAAACGGTAACAACGCGGGCGTCGCGGGTGTAGCTCAATGGCAGAGCGAGAGCTTCCCAAGCTCCAGACGAGGGTTCGATTCCCTTCACCCGCTCCATTAAATCCGAAAATCAAGTCGCCACATTAGGATCAAGCCCTTGAAATTAAAGGGTTGGGCCGACGCCATGCACGAGGCGGCGCGGACTTTCCCATTTTCTGCCCGTGTTTTTGCCCGTGTTTCGAGCTCGCCCACCATGATCCGATCTGCAAGGAAATGCCTGCAGGCGCAGATCAAGGCAGACCCGGCACGGCGATCGTCCAGCGCGGCAAGAGCGGAACCGACTACCTTCGGGAGGAGGTCGCCAAGAGGTTCCGCAACGGCGAACTCGAGGGCCGCCGGGAGATCTGCATATCCCTCGGCACGGACAGCCTCGCCGAAGCGAAACAAAAGGCCAGCCGCATCTGGGACATGCAGATTGGCGCCTGGGAGGCCAGGCTGGCAAGGGATACCTCCGACGCGGAAGCGCGGTTCGATGCGGCACGAAACCTCGCAAAGCATAAGGGTTTCAGGTACATACCGGTAGCGGGCGCTGAAGCCGAAGGAAGCCAGGCCCGCGCATGGCAGCTTCAAGGCCTACGAGCCCGGCTACCTGCAAATCGACATCACGTATCTGCCCCAGATGGCCGACGAGGACCGCCGCCGCTACCTCTTCGTGGCCATCGACCGGGCCACGCGGCGGGTCGCCGTCGCGCGTCTATCCCGCACAGGCCGCGGCCAACGCCCGCCGTTTCCTTCGCGATCTCGAGCGCGCGGCCCCGATGAAGATCGCCCGCGTGCTGACCGATAACGGCAAGGCTTTCACCGACCGCCTCTTCGGCCTGCGCAAACGCGCTGCAGCCGGACAACACGAGTTGACCTCCTCTGCGCGGACCTCGGCATCGAGCATCGTCTCGCACCGCCGATGCGGCCGCAGACGAACGGCATGGTCGAGCGGTTCAACTGCAGGATCGAGGATGTCCCGCAGCGCCATCGCATCCAGAGTGGCGAGGACCTTGAGCAGCCCCTCTTGCGCTACGTCCCCCTCTGCAACACCCAGCTCCCGCAATCAGCCCTGAAGGGGCACCCCCTCGTCGCAACCCTCAGGGACTGGCAACGTCACAGACCCGAGCTGTTCGGGGAGCGCATCTGCAATCTCGCGGGATGTAACACCTAATCTGGCGCCAGGGCCGTGTTGATCTCCTGGGCATAGGAGGTCTGGTCTTTCAGTGACGTCCACTGCCAGAATGCGGCGCCCGCTATGTCTTCAAAGGCTGCGACATAAGTCGATACGATGTCGGCGCAGCCCGAATACATCGTATTACCTGTGTTCGACGCCTCGCAATTGGCTTGGCTGGGATTCCCGCCAACCGTACCGAGCGTGGCAATTCCAGGGTTCAACTGGGCTGGGGCGACCGTGATGGCCTCCGCGTCTTTGCAAGCGAACGTGCCCAGATCGCGGCCAATGGCATCGGCGACCTGACTCGGCATCTGCGATGACGGTCCAGTCCAGCCTTCGCACTGTGCACCGCCCGCATAATACTGCCGGTTGATCAGGGTCGGCGTGATCTGGCTCGATCCCACCAGATTGCAATACTGCCAGACCAACTGGCTGTAGGGACTGCCGGGGCAATTGAAGGGGGCAATCGAGACAGGCGGAACGGGCGACAGATTCTCTGAAATGGACGAGGCAAAATTGCGATAGCCTTCATGGCTCGCGGTCTCGAAGTCGAGGTCGATACCAGAGACGAAATAGTCGGTCATGAAGGTGGAAAGGGCGCTCATTGCGGCGGCTTGCTCGGCATGCGTCGCACCGGCAAAATACGACCAGGTCTCGTCATTCTCCGCACCGCCAATCGAGATGTAGATCGACTTCCCGGCCTCGCTCAGACCTTGCATCATCGCCTTCGCCGTGCCGTCAGGATCTTCGGTTGCGGCAATGTTCCAGACCACCACCGGGTCGGTCCCGGGGCAGGTGAAGCCGCCGCCCGATTTCGGGGTGCAAAAGTTTATGAAGGCGAAGACGAAGTGGGAGAAATCCGAGGCCGCCATATCGTCGAAATCGGATTGTGTCAGGCTGCCGATGGGAACGGGAGCGTCTTCGACATAGGTGAGGTTCACCCGGTCAGCGGAGGCAAGCGACCCAATCGGCAGGGTGATGGCAGCAAGAACGACGATGCGCAGGATTCGCATCAGATATGACCCTTCCGCTTGTTGCATCCCGATCGGCGCCTCAATGGGAATCGCGACGACGGCCACGGCAACGACCCCTTTAGCTTTCGCGGGATCTCAAAGCTCGGACGGGGGCGGCCCCCATCCGAGAATTCCTCAATCCCACTGATTCTGTGGGTCGGTTGCGCTGACGGTCCACTTGTAGCATCCGCCGCCCGACTGGCCGCCGCCACCGGTCTGGCAGCTGTCGAGAGCCTGGCATTGGCCCTCGCTGACCATGCCCTGCGGGGCGGGAACCCATTCATTGGTCTGGTTGTCGAGCCAGAAGCAGGAATACCAGGGCTCGCGCGGGGCATCGGCGCTGGCGGCCCACTTGTAGCATCCGCCGCCGGATTCTCCTTTTCCACCATCGCAGCTATCCAGCGCGAAGCACTTGTCCTTGTCGACATCTCCCTGAGGAGCGGGAACCCAGGGATTGCCGGAATCCGTTGACATCCAGAAGCACGAGTCGGCCATCGCAGTGGTTCCCGCGAAACCTGTTACGACGGCAAAGGCGGTGGCAATAAAACCCTTCGAGATCTTCATGGCAATTGTCCCTATTTTATGCGTTGGTTGGACAAAATCGAAGGGACCCTGCCCCCTCTTGCACCTTTCACATGCACTCCTCCTTGGTAGTAAAGCAACATCACACAACTTAGGCGATTCTAGAAGGGAAAATTTCACGTTTTGGCTGCTTGCAAGGTGGCCTTTCGGATGATTATTCAATTCTCGTCAGAGCCCATTTATCTTGCGGCCGGGTGTAATTTGGGCGCCGCAATGGAGATTGAACGATGGGCAGAACTGAACCGCCCCGGGTTTACTGGAGAGTGAAGCACTCAAAGGATGAGCCCTATGACGACAAGACGATTCACCCCCGCCTGTCCGGCT
>NZ_MUAV01000187.1:0-449 GCF_003265965.1 Rhodovulum viride
GGGGCAAGGCGCTCTCGATATTGTAGGTCCGGCCGCGCCAGACCAGCCGGTCGGCGGGGGTGCAGAAGGGCTGGCCAGCGGCCCCGCCCTGCCAGCGTATCCGCACCTTCATCCGCGTCGCAGGCGAGACCCGCATCGCCTCCCACTTCTCGGCGCCGCGCACGGGCAGGACCTGCGCCCAGACCGTGGCGACGGGCGCCCAGCTCTCGGTCGCGCCGCCCATGCCGTCCGGGGTGCGGGACAGCCGCTCGATGGTGACGCGCTGGTCGAGCGCAGGCCCGCTCAGACCGCGCGCCATCGAAGCGCCTCCACCATCGCGCCGAAGGCGGGCGACAGGTCGGACCCGTCATAAAGATGCGTCAGGTACAGCTTGACCGCGACCTCGGCCGCGCGGAGCTGCGCCGCAGGCAGCCCGCAGGTATAGCTGAGCGTCACGCCCTCCACCGGAT
>NZ_MUAV01000188.1:0-442 GCF_003265965.1 Rhodovulum viride
ACCGAAGACAGCTCATGTTATATCCCGCCGTTAACCACCATCAAACAGGATTTTCGCCTGCTGGGGCAAACCAGCGTGGACCGCTTGCTGCAACTCTCTCAGGGCCAGGCGGTGAAGGGCAATCAGCTGTTGCCCGTCTCACTGGTGAAAAGAAAAACCACCCTGGCGCCCAATACGCAAACCGCCTCTCCCCGCGCGTTGGCCGATTCATTAATGCAGCTGGCACGACAGGTTTCCCGACTGGAAAGCGGGCAGTGAGCGCAACGCAATTAATGTAAGTTAGCTCACTCATTAGGCACCGGGATCTCGACCGATGCCCTTGAGAGCCTTCAACCCAGTCAGCTCCTTCCGGTGGGCGCGGGGCATGACTATCGTCGCCGCACTTATGACTGTCTTCTTTATCATGCAACTCGTAGGACAGGTGCCGGCAGCGCTCTGGGTC
>NZ_MUAV01000189.1:0-435 GCF_003265965.1 Rhodovulum viride
TCAGAGCGACCAGCCGGTCGCGGTGAAGCCCGCGATGGCCTCGTCATGGCTGGGCGCGAGATCGTGTTCGGAGACCGCGCGCATCAGCGTGAGATCCCGCTGGAAGGCCGAGATCGTCTCGCCATTGGCATCGACGAAGGCGGCCTCGGTCGAGGCGGCGATGGCGATCTGCATCGCGTCGCCGATCACCACCTCGTCGAAATCGGCAAAGGTGATCTCGGTCCCGTCGCCGCCCGCGCCGAGGTTGTCGGGCACCTGCGAGGTGCAGCGGATCGGGTAGCCCTTCAGCGTCCCGCTGGCCTCGATCGAGGGAAAGACCGGGTTCCCGCGATCATCGCGGAGCGAGGCCAGCCAGTTCTTGGCCGAGGCGCGCATGATCCAGCCGGGGCTGACCATGCCGACATTGGCGTCCTCGACCGTCGAGACCGCCCAGCG
>NZ_MUAV01000190.1:0-430 GCF_003265965.1 Rhodovulum viride
AGCGTTCAAGCTTGTGTGGAATGCCTCCTCCGCTTCTTGCGGCGTGGTAGCCGATTGCGCTGTGAACGCGAATGTTGTTGTACCCGTCGACCCATTTCAGGGTTTCCCATTCGACCTGCCCCACAGTCTTCCAGGGACCGAGGAACTTGATGGCCTCAGTTTCGAACTGGCCGATGATGCTTTCCGCCAGAGCGTTGTCATAGGACTCTCCGACGCTGCCGACCGAGGTGTCGATCCCCGCCTCAGTCAGCCGCTCGGTGTATCGGCTTGAGAGGTATTGGCGGCCGCGGTCGCTGTGATGGATCAGCTCGTCAGCCTCGGACGGTGTCCTCTGGCAGATGGCCAGGGGCAGGGCCTCCAAGACGAACCCGGCGGTCATCGAGGTCGAGACGCGCCAGCCGACGATCTTGCGGGCGAAGACGTCGATGAC
>NZ_MUAV01000191.1:0-429 GCF_003265965.1 Rhodovulum viride
ATTACCTGGTTTGTAAACACCGTGGACGTTACCAAAAGCAGCAGCAATAGAAAAGTTTGGAGAAATCTTGTGTAAAGATTCGTAGACAGCGAAAACAGTTTCTGGAGAAGTGTATAAAGCATCTTTTTCAACGTGTTCGTTGTTGACACCATCTTCTTCACCACCAGTGATACCAATTTCCATTTCTAACCATTGTCCCATTTTAGCCATTCTTTCGAAATATTTGGCACAAGTAGCAATGTTTTCGTCATCGGTTTCTTCAGATAAATCCAACATGTGGGATGAGAACAATGGAGTACCGGTCTTAGCAAAGAATTCTTCATCGGCTTTCAACATACCATCAAACCATGGCAATAATTTTTTGGCACAGTGATCAGTGTGTAAAACAACTGGGATACCATAAGTTGGAGCAATGGCTCTAATGTAGTG
>NZ_MUAV01000192.1:0-425 GCF_003265965.1 Rhodovulum viride
CAAGTCAGATAAACCGACAATCTTGATTGGACATTTGATTAAACCTCTGGAGAAGAAGTCAATAGCTTCAGCAGTGTCTTTTCTGTTACCAACGTAAGAACCTTTGATTTCAATGGATTTGACAACAGCATCGAAAACTGGAGCAGTGACTTTAGCGTGAGCTGGTAAACCAACCAAAACAACTTTACCTAATGGTCTAACATATTCAACAGATTGGTCAATGGCTTTTTCAGAAACAGAGACATTGATAGCACCGTGTGGACCACCATCAGTAGCTTTCTTGACAGCTTCAACAATATCTTTATCTTTGGTGAAATCAACGTAAGCTTCAGCACCCAATGATTTAACAAATTCACCTTTTTCGTCACCACCGTCAATAGCAACAACTCTCAAACCCATGGCTCTGGCGTATTGAACGGCCAAAG
>NZ_MUAV01000193.1:0-414 GCF_003265965.1 Rhodovulum viride
CGGACCAGCAGAAGGAGGTGATGGCCGAGGCCAAGGCCCGCGGCTACGACACCAAGGTGATGCGCAAGGTGATTTCGCTGCGCAAGCGCGACAGGGACGACATCGCCGAAGAGGAAGCCATCCTCGAGATGTACAAAGACGCGCTGGGGATGGGCTGAGCCATGGCTGACGGTTCGTCTCTTCTGTTCGACTTCGCGGCCGAGCGCCCGGCCGATCCCCGTCCGCTGATCGTCGACAGCTTCGCGGGCGGGGGCGGGGCCTCGACAGGGATCGAGATGGCGCTCGGCCGCAGCCCCGATGTCGCGATCAACCACGACGCCGCGGCGCTCGCCCTGCATGAGGCCAACCACCCGGCCACCCGGCACCTCAATTCCAATGTCTGGCATGTCGATCCGGCCGAGATCTGCCGCGGCC
>NZ_MUAV01000194.1:0-408 GCF_003265965.1 Rhodovulum viride
TTGGTGTCGTAGCCGCGGGCCTTGGCCTCGGCCATCACCTCCTTCTGCTGGTCCGCAAGGTCCTTCTTCTCGCCCTCCAGGCGCTCGAAGCGCTCGATGAATTGGCGCAGTTCGGCAGCGGTGACGCGATAGGTCGCGTCGGTTTGGGCTTCGTCGCTCATATCGTCTGTTCCTCTCGTTCGCGCAGGCGGTCCTCGGCCCACGAAATCCAGTCGGTGTCGTTGCCATAGCGCCGCCGCCAGCGGCTCGGCTGCTGGTGCAGGGCGAGCTTCGAGCCATCGAGCAGGCCCTGGTGGTGGCCCTCGCAGAGCGGGATCGCCATGCAATCGGGGGCGCGGCGCGTGCCGAACCGGCCATGGATGCAGTGATGCGCCTGCGTCGGAGACAGCTGGGGCAGCCCCCATTCGG
>NZ_MUAV01000195.1:0-407 GCF_003265965.1 Rhodovulum viride
TCATCGAGGTCGAGACGCGCCAGCCGACGATCTTGCGGGCGAAGACGTCGATGACAAAAGGTGAGGGCCTGCCCGCTACCGGTTCAAGGGCATGGCCCGAACGAGACCATGCCCTGCCAACTAGAGACATGGGTGAAATCGCTGACCCAGAGCTAGTTCGGCATATCGGCGACGAAGATCCGGTTCACCTTGTCATCCGGGCATGGCCGTGCCGTATCCGGGTTGGTCGCGACCACCGTCTTACCGCGGACAACACCTTGTAATCCCATAGCCTTCATCAGCCTCTCCACCGTGGAACGGGCGATGCCATGACGGTTGCGGCGCAGCTGATGCCAGATCTTGCGCCCTCATGCCGGCCCCGGCTGTCATCGAAGGCCGTCCTGATGGCGGCCATGTCCAGCCGATCC
>NZ_MUAV01000196.1:0-406 GCF_003265965.1 Rhodovulum viride
TCATCGAGGTCGAGACGCGCCAGCCGACGATCTTGCGGGCGAAGACGTCGATGACGAAAGGTGAGGGCCTGCCCGCTACCGGTTCAAGGGCATGGCCCGAACGAGATTATGCCCTGCCAACTGGAGACATGGGTGAAATCGCTGACCCAGAGCTGGTTCGGCATATCGGCGACGAAGATCCGGTCACCTTGTCATCCGGGCATGGCTGTGCCGTATCCGGGTTGGTCGTGATCACCGTCTTGCCGCGGACAACACCTTGTAATCCCATAGCATTCATCAGCCTCTCCACCGTAGAACGGGCGATGCCATGACCGTTGCGGCGCAGCTGATGCCAGACCTTGCGCCCTCATCCCGGCCCCGGCTGTCATCGAAGGCCGTCCTGATGGCGGCCATGTCCAGCCGATCC
>NZ_MUAV01000019.1:0-85994 GCF_003265965.1 Rhodovulum viride
GTGAGGCAGCCGGAAAAATCCAACTTCCGGCGGTCCAAGGTTGGGGAGCAGGGCACACATGAACAGGGCAGACCGGCGAGGGTCTATGTGATCATCCGGGATGGAACAGTTAGGCGCTTTGATCGATACGTTTTCAGAACCGTTTACCTCGATACGAATGCCGTTGAGAGTGATTTCGGTTCACTGTTTCCCAAAATACGCCATCCTGCAGACGCTCAAGCGAGTTTCGCAACGGTATCTGCCGTCGGCGGACCGTTGCAGCCCCAGGGCGTGCCGCAACCGCAATGAACGACCGCTTTCGGATTCCGCAGGCAGCTGGGGCCGGGATGCTCAACGCCGGCAATCGGCAGCGAACGAGCAAGTTTCGCCCGCCAACGCGCGGCGTGACGGTGGACCGGCCGAAGGCGCCCCCCCTTCGCGGCCTTGCGACGGCGGATCATCGATCGTCCCCCTCAAGGTGGATCTGCAAGCTCATTCGTGCCAGCACTCCCGCGGCCGAGAGTCCCCATGGCGGCAGCGTGGGCAAATGCAGAGGCCCGCTTTCGGCCTCTGCCTACAGGTCTCATTCATCCGGTGTGGCTATCGTCGACCGGAACTCGCCCCGATCCTCGGTCGCAAGGCTGACGAGGTAGATCGCGAGCCATGCGAGCACAAAGCCGGGGATCATCTCATAAAGGCCGGTGACCGCTTTCAGACCGGTGAAGATCCAGAGCCCGACGGTCGCCGCGCCCACCACCAGGCCCGCCACGGCGCCGGAACCGTTCATGCGCGGCCAGGTCAGGGACAGGATGACCAGGGGACCGAATGCCGCTCCGAAGCCCGCCCAGGCGTTGGCGACCAGCCCCAGGACCTCGCTTTCCGGATCGCCTGCAATCAGGGCGGCGACGGCACCGACGGCAATCACGGAGATGCGCCCGATGGCCACGAGGGTCTTCTCGGAGGCGCCCCTGTTGAGCACGAGCTTGTAGAAATCCTCGGCCAGCGAAGAGGACGAGACCAGAAGCTGGCTCGAGACCGTCGACATGATCGCGGCCAGAAGAGCTGCCAGAAAGAAGCCCGTGATCAATCCGGGAAACAGGGTGTCGGCGAGATAGATGAAAATCGTCTCGCTATCCTCGATCACCACGCCGTTGCGCTCGACATAGGCGCGGCCGAAGATGCCGACGCCCACCGCACCGATCAGCGCGATGCCCATCCATGCCATGCCGATATTGCGTGCGGTCGCGACTGCGGCGACGCTCTTCACCGCCATGAAGCGGACGATGATGTGCGGCTGGCCGAAATAGCCAAGGCCCCAGGCGAGCAGCGAGATGAACCCGATGAGCGTCATGTCGGGGGACCAGAGCTTCAAGGTGAACCCCTCGACCCCGGAGAGCGTCTCCTGGGCCTGGGAGAAGCCGGCGCCCTTACCGGAATAGAGCACGATCGCGGGCATGATGATCAGCGCCAGCATCATGATCAGCCCCTGGCAGAAATCCGTGAGGGACACGGCCAGAAAACCGCCGACCACAGTGTAGGCCAGCACGACGCCGAGGGTCAGCCAGACGCCGAACTGGTAGCTGCCGTCAAAGGCGCTCTGGAAGAGCTTGCCCCCCGCGACGAGGCCCGAGGCGGTGTAGACGGCGAAGAAGACCACGATGATCACCGCTGAAACCATGCGCAGCGTGACGCCCCGCGACGGGAAGCGATTGGCCAGGAAGGCCGGGATGGTCAGCGCGTTGTCATAGCGCTCGGTCTGTTCTCTCAGGCGCGGCGCGACGACCATCCAGTTGACGAGCGCCCCCAGAAAGAGGCCGATGCCGATCCAGGCTTCGACCAGACCAGAGGCATAGAGGGCTCCGGGCAAGCCCAGCAGCAGCCAGCCAGACATGTCGGACGCCCCGGCGGAAAGTGCGGCGACGGCGGGGGACAGATTTCGTCCGCCAAGAATGTAATCCTCGGACGTGGCTGTCGATTTCCTGTAAGCGTAGATCCCGATCCCGATCATCAGGAGGAAATAGGCAGCCAGACTAATGATAGCTCCTGTGGACACGTGTTCTCCGATTCCTGTTCATGCAATCTTCGGGCCCTATCCGATCCTGCCACACACAGGCAATACGGGTCGTGGCGCCTGACCACGAATGCGAGGACCGTCACGGCTGGCTCGATCTCTTGTCCCGCGCAGATCGCGGCAGGGTCGAGGGCCGGTTTGGCGATGCACGAGTCTTGCAGGGCCAAGATCGGCATCTGCGATGCTGGTGCGGTCGCGGCGAATGTCCCGGGTGTGGTTGTCTTGTGGGCGCAGCTTGGGACGCGGCACCGAGAGCCGCCACCTTCAAAGGGCCGCCAGCCGCCCGCTGGCCGGCATGCAATTCGCCAGGGGCGGAAAGATGCAGCAGTGCCGCAGGGCGGGACGCGGCCGGCCGGTGGGGTTTTGCGGCGGGCTTGCGTCCCCGGCCGGCGGGTGGATCCGCGGCGGGAGACGCCTCGGGTTCCGGCTCCTCCGGTGGCGGCAGGGCGTCGTCGGGTTCGGGCTCCGGCAGGGCGGCCTCCGCCTCGGCCGTCCGCTCGGCGGCGATGTCGGCGGCGCTCTGGATGCCTGGAGGTCCTTTCTGGCGCATTGCGCCACGCCCTCGGGCAGAGCTTCTGCTGGAGGGGGATGTTGAAAAGAACCCGGCCGGATTTGCCCTGAGGGATGCCGAAAGCGCGGCTGGCCGTCAACGCCGCGCACCAGGACGGAGCGCTCCGACGGAGCATCGAAGGCCGCAAATCCGCCAGACGCGCAAGCCACTGATATAAAAAGAAACCACCGACTGCAGCGCAGCCGGTGGTCATTAATCCTGTGCCGGAATGGACAAATTACCCCGGAAATGGACAGGTTTTAGTGGGTCCTACAACATCAGCTCTCGAAGTGCAAGGTAATTGTCCTTTGTCCATTCCCGCAAGCCGTTGATTTCGCTTAACGCTTAGCAAAGCACAAGCAATCCACTTTGTCCATTGGCGTCGAATTTCTTGTCCATCAGGATTGATGGACAGGAATATTGAGCCAAATCGATCTTTACATAACCTGCAATTTGCCATTTCTGGTTATCCACATCCCTGATCATCTCTGAAGCGAAATTTCGTTTTTCCATAATTGGAATTCCGTTAAAATGACACTGCCCCTGCCCCACCGCCCGAAAAGCTGCGTGTCCCATGTCATTCAAGAGAGATTAAAGATGAAAGCCAAAGCTCTGACCGCTTGCATGATCTTCTTGGCCGCTACCACGACGCTGGCGCGGGCAGAACCTTTTGATTTCCATCTTTCCGCAACCGCAAGCGGGTTCGACGCAGCGGGTGGCGGCAATGGAAATGGCGCCGACATCAATGATGACATCCCGGACGAGTTTTCCTTTCCGGAGATAATCAACTGGGAAGCCGGTCTTGCTGCATCAGCGGAGACGACCATTACCGGGATCACGACCCCCACGCAGGCATCCATCACCGGAGTCGGCAATCCGAAGCTTCGGATTGCCGATAGTGGTCTTGTTTCAGGGGGATCGATCTCGAACGGTGAAAAGCTGACTGTCAGCCTGGTTCCACCGGATTGGGAGAGTACATATGCCGCTACTGTCAAAGTGGGGGAAATCTCCAAGCCTTTCATTGTCAAAACGGGAATTCAGCCTGTCTCGATTTCGCTTGCTGATGTCGAGGAAATCTCCGCGACACAAAATGAGCCATTCAGTCTCGACCTGAAGGCGTTTGCCACCGTAACGGGTGGACCAAAAGCCGACCCGGCCAATCCATCCAAACTGTCCTGGTCGATCGGAGATGCGGGAAGCGCCCTGCCCCAATGGCTTTCGCTTGATGCATCGACCGGCATCCTCTCAGGAACACCAACCAAAAAAGAATCAACATCTTTTGAAGTTGTTGGAAACTATCTGGATGCAGATGGACGACGGGTATACCGGATCGATGTTGCCGGCGTGGTTCTGGAAGCTGTCCAGATTTCAGTGGGAAATATTTACGCTTGCGCTGTCATGACGGATGGAGGCGTCAAATGCTGGGGAGACGGGTATAAAGGCAAGACGGGCCAAGGATCGGAAAATGATATCTTTGCTCCGGCGGATGTAGCGACGCTCGGAAAAAACGTTCGTCAGGTTTCTGCCGGGGGCGATCACACCTGTGCCGTCCTTAAGGACAATACGGTGAAGTGTTGGGGATCCAACGCGTTTGGTCAACTTGGAAACGGAACAACAACGACAAGCTTCGTTCCTGTTACGTTGACTGGCCTCACAGATGTTGATCAGATTGTTGCCGGCTCGACACATACTTGCGCCACTTTAAAATCGGGAGGTGTCAAATGCTGGGGCGCAGGTGGAAGAATTGGAGATGGCACCCCCAGCAGTCGACATATCCCGACATCGGTTTCCGGCATTGCTGAAGTCGTCAAGTCCATCTCGATCTCGTCGCAGGGCAGCCACACATGTATTGCGACGAACGGCGGGGAAGCAAAATGCTGGGGGCCCAACACTTATGGACAAATTGGAAATGGAAATACAGATTTTGTTTATTCCCCTTATACGATGACGAACCTGGGAGGGAAAGTCCGATCAGTTGCCGTTACAGATCGAAGCTCTTGTGCCCTTCTTGAAAACGGAAGCGTCAAATGCTGGGGAAGGAATGATTCCGGATTGCTTGGCAATGGTGGAACCAACAACTCCTTTGTTCCAGTTGATGCTGTTGGACTGTCCTCCGGCGTGACATCGATTTCTGCTGGTCAATGGCATGTTTGCGCAGTTCAAAACTCTGGTTTGAAATGTTGGGGTACCAATAGCAGCGGCGACCTCGGGAATGGAGGCACCCAAAGTAACCCCGGCAATATTCCGGCCATTGTTCTTGGTCTTTCATCAAACGTCGCAAGTGTTTCCGCCGGTTCAAAAAATACTTGTGCCTTGATGATCTCCGGCGGAACAAAATGCTGGGGTTATAACATTCAGGGAAGCGTCGGTGATGGGACCGGGGTTCAAAAAAGTTCGCCGGTGGATATCACATACTGATTGTGAGACAAAACCAGGGGCGCCTTCGGGTGCCCTCTTCATGTCAACCAGATGTCGACGGGCGCCGCTCGAATATCGGCCCAACGGTAAACCCTGACGCCGATTTCCTCCGGGTCCACCACCGGCTCGACGCCCATCTTCTTCAGGGCGTGGCTCAGTTCCATGTGATGCAGCCCAGTCTCCATGCAGAGGTTGCCGTGGGTCGCATATTCGCACTGAAAGTCCGCAAGATCCTGCGGCATCAGCCAGATCCCGGCCCTGGCAAATGCCGAAACCGGGACCCTTCGCGAGCGCAGCAGCGGCCCCCCGGGCCGTTCGGCAAGCAGCGCTCGGCCGACACGGAGCGACACCTTCAGGATCTTGAAAGCCTCGCTCGGACCATAGCCAAGCGGCCGAACCGTCGCAAACCGAGCCAGTTCGACAGGGTCAAGGCGCACCGCCGCCAACCCGTTCTGTCCGGCCAGCCGCGCGGCGCTCGTCAGTTTGCCGTCGAACAGCGCCGGGAGGATCACATCCAGCGTAACCCGCGAGAGTTCGGCCGTGCGGGCGAGTCCGTGACGCCCCTCCGGTTCTCTCCGAATGACCGGCAGGCGGCGTTTCAGATCCGCCATCAGCTCTTCCACCTCCCGCCGGTCGATGGCGCAACGACTGTTTCCGATCTCGATGCCCCCACGCCCGATGGGCTTGAGAATGCCGCAGTCAACCATCAATTGCGCTTGCGACCTCGTGCAGTTCATGAGCTTCGGCAGTTTGGAAACAGGAACGGCGTTCTTCAGCAGTTCAGCCAGTCGCTCGCCCTCCGCGACATCGAGCGTGACGAGGGTATCCGGCTGCTCCTCGCAGTCGGGGGCGACGGCGCCGCAGGCTTTTAGGAAGTTCCGCAACGTCTTCGGATGGACCTTGATGTGCTCGGCCAGGGACAGAACACTGTGGCGCCGCCGCACCGGCAGAACCTCGCCCAGGACTTCATCCCCCGGCACCACGGCCATCGTGTCGAAGATGTGCTCCCGAAGGAGATCCCGGATCGGGCCGACGTCCTTTTGGTTCGTGCCGTAAGCCAGCCACTTGAACATCTGTCCGAAAACCTTTTGCGGTCCCACTTTCCCGTTTCGGTCCCTGAACGCATCCTGCACCGTCTGCAGCGCTTCACGGACCCCTTCCGCGCCGCGGCTGGTGTAGTGCCAACCGGTGCGGCAGGCCTCGTCCCGTTCCGCCAGCGTGAGATCGCTCGTCACGCGGTCCCGACCGAACTCAAGCAAGGTGCCCAGCACTTCGGTGGTGCGCGCTGCCTGTTCGATCCCTTGTCCGTCGAGCCAGGCTGGCCCGGTCCCTCCCTCCAGCCGTGAGATCAGATAGTCCTGCAGCCCCGACGGTGCCCGCCGTTCCAACCCTTCAGCCAAGGCGGCAAGGGATTCCCCCTCTTCCGGCACCAGCAGCGACAGTTCGTGATAGATCGAATCCCAGGACTCCCGTCGCCGTTCCACGAGCGGCAAGCCGTGAACCGGGCAGGTGAGCACATGGCGCAGCGTCCAGATCAGCTTCCCCCGTCGATGGGCATGCATGTTTCCGCCCGCCCGGTCGTCTTCGGCCAAACAGGCCGGGCAGAAGGCGGTCATCGCACCCTTGGTGAATTCGAGCGGAAAGACTTCGTCGCGCAGGGCAAATCGCCGAACGCCAGCGCGTTTCAGGCGGTTCTGCGCAACAACGGCCGGATCCTGGCCGGTCACCTCGCAGAGCCTCTCTACCGCATCTTCCGAGTTGAGAACGATACTTTTCGGTTCGATTCCGAAGTCCCGCAGGAACGGCACGAAGCGATCGCCGGTGTGGAGGGCCGCCAGACGGGCGGCCCAGGAGAGCAGCGTCTCTGCCGGATCAAACGGCAGGAACGGTCTCAGAAGTTCGGTCATTGCGCTTTCCCCTTGCGGGTCTTTCGGGTGGGGGCGATCAACGCGGACGGCTGGTCAGGATCGATGGAGCCCCAGTTCGGGCTGAGAAAAACGTTGCGCTCGAGGGGGCAGCCCTCATCGAACGCCCATGCCTCGGCGAAATGCTGCACGTTGAGCCGCGTCGCGCCGTGTTTCATGGCCCATTCGATGGCCTTGATCGCCGTCTCGAGCGTGCGTCCGAACCGGTAGCGGCTGGCATGCATCAGCCGGTCCACCAGATCGGCCTCCCTCGGCGGCTCGAGTCCCGCCTTGCGGCAGTAATGCGCGATCACCGAGGCAATGTCCGGGCCGTTCAGCGCCGGCGTGACGGAAGGCAGCACCAGCGTCGAGAAGCGCCGCTGCACCTGCGGGTCGGTGCGGATCAGATCCCGCAGTTCGTCGGTGCCGGACAGGATCACGATCAGGGCGTCATCGCCCTGCATCAGCGATTTCAGCCCGCGCAGGATGAGCCGCCGGTCGTTGCAGAACAGGTCGTGCGCCTCGTCGAGGCAGAGCACCTTGATCCCCTGGTCGAACATCCGGTAACGGCAGAGGGACCAGATGCTCCAGGCCTCCCGGCGGCTAGAGATCTCCGGATAGCCCGTCGCACGCAGCACCTCGAAACCGACACTCTTGAAGGTGGCCGGGCTGGGGAAGTTCAGGAACAGGTAGTGGTCCTGCTCTGCTCCCGCCGCGGCGCTCAGCGCCGGATGGTTCGCGAGGTTGCGCCTGATCACCGTCGATTTGCCGCTGCCGGGACCGCCCGTCACGATCACGCCGCGGGTTTCCTCGTTGCCGGAATGGCGGACGGCCTGGGGGAGGAGGTTGCCCTCTTCATCCCTCTGCAGAAGCCGGTCGAGATGTTCGCGGAACATCTGGTCGCGCTCGGTCCGGAAATAGATCGAGCGGAGGGTTTCGGTGGTGGCGGAGATTTCCGCCGGGGTGCGAGTCATGGCGTTCATGGGGTTACTCCTCGATGATCCAGGAAGATTTCGTAGGGACGGGCGCCGCAACGGTGTCCGGCGTCGCGGGATTTTCGGTGTTGGTGGCAGGCACGGTCACGGCAGAGGTCGGACGTTCGACGGCCGACGGTGCGCCGACGGGCGAAACGGTGATCGGCACCTCGGGCACGGACAGCCCCAGTTGACCGTCCGTTTTCACCGGCCGGGGGCTGGCATCGTTGAAGGAGACGTGACGGAACAGGTTGTCCTCGACGTCCTGTTCCCGCTTCTCCGTCCACTCCATCACCATCATGTCGGCCGCGAGCCGGGCCTGGGCGACGCGCTCATCGATCGCCCGGACAGCAGCCAGCATGATCGACCAGTCATGCGATCGACTGCGGGGATCCGCAGCCCGGACATTGCGCCAGGCGGCCATCCAGACCTGGATGCTGACGCCGTCCAGCCCGGGCCGCGTGGCCGGGACTTCCTTCCAGACGCCGCCGACGCAGACCATGATCGCGCCGATGTCCTCAGGCAGCCACCGGATCTCCATGTCGCGGATCGGGTTCTGGCAAAGGGATTCGGCGAGATCCTCGCTGTGGTAGTGAATCCCGAACAGGCGGATACCTTCCTTGCTCAGCTTCCGCACCGTCGTGTTGCCGAAGACGAGCCGGCGCGTCGTCATGTCCGGCGCCGGACGGACACCCCACTTCGCTTCCAGCTCATGCCAGACCTCGCGCGGACTTCTGTAGTTCAGCCCGCGGTGCGGGGCGTTGTGGTAGTAGTCGACCGTCCAGCGGGTGATGGCGAACAGCAGGTCCTCGATGGTCAGGGCGGCGGTCTTCGTCGGATCGGCATCGCCTTTCTCGACCACCGAGCCAAAGGTGCGGCCGGTCAGGCGGGCCATCAGCGAGATCGACATCGTCCGGAACAGCCGCTCGATCCGGGCCCGCAATTCCGGCACCCCGGCAATCGCGCGTTCGGTGGTGATACCCAGATTGGCGCAGGCATGCCGGAACAGGGCGGATCGGAAGGCCGAACCGCCGTCGGTGACGATGTGCTCGGGAAGGCCCATCATGTCCCAGAGCGACAGGGCGCCAACCGCATCGGCCCAGCCCCCCTTGTCGCGGGTGATCATGTGCAGAACCTGGAGGGCGGCACTGCCCTTCGCCTCGGCGGAAATGGCGAAGCCGACGATGCAGCGCGTGGTGGCGCAGATGGCGACCGTCAGTTTCCACCGGCCGATGCTGCCGTCGAGGCCGAGCATCTGCTTTTCATCATGGGTCAGAACATCCCAGAGACCCGTGGAGGTGAGGATCGCCATGATGTCGATCGTCCACTCGTCCATCTCCACCCGTTGCAGCGGGCGGGTCAGGGGAAGTCCGTTGGTGACCGGCCGGAATCGCTTGCGCGCCGCGTCTTCACCGTAGCGCGCCGCCACGATCACGAAGGGGCCGAAGCCATGGATCGTGCGGCGCAGCGTGGCCTTGGAGGGCACGATGAGGCGGGAAAGGCCCTTACGCGCACGGTCCGCGTTCCGATCCGCGAAGGCGTTGACCATCTCCTCATACACGACCTGGATCGTCGGGCGATTGATGTTCAGGTATTTCCGCGCGGCGGCCATCAGCAGCGCCATCTCCTCGATACGGAAGGAGCAGCCACGATGCCCGCGTTTCGCCATGGCATCGACGAGGCCGGAGACGCCGTGGCCTTCGTAACTCTTCAGCCAGCGGCGCAGGCTGCGGGCGGACGGCGGGTTGATGCTCCGCTCAATGGTCCCGAACCTGCCCGGCCCGGCATCGTCCGGACCCTGCAGGTATTCCATCGCCTTCCGGCGCAGGGCCGGCATGTTGGCTTCGATCGAGGCGTCGGTCTTCACGATCGCCTTCGCGTTCCACATGTCGAGGAAGGCCAGGACGAAGGCCTCCCGGTCGGTCATCCGCTGCCGCACCGAAGCGGCGAGGGCCGACGTCATGACGGCCGGCACCTCCAGCCGCTTGACGGCCGTTTCGGGCAAGAACCAGTCGGGTTCGTGCCGGAGCTTGCCTTCGCTGGCGAGCCGGCTGAGCTGCCGGTGACTGAAGGTTTCCGCAACGCCGGTCCCGTCGGCCCGCTCCAGGGCATAGCCGGTGTCGTTGCTGTAAGCCGGCCGCCATTCGACGCCGTTGATCGTCACGCGGTCGTGGGTGGACAGCGCAAGGCGCCGTCCCTCGGAGTTCAATTGAAGGGTCATATCTTGTCCTTGAATGTTGGGATCAGGCGGCGAACTCGATTGTCGGATCCTCCAGCAGGACCGGATCATTCGCGGGCGCGGCGCTGCAGGTGACACGGATCTCCGGCGACAGCCGGCCGAGCTCGGCCTGTTGCAGTCGGCCAGCGGCAATCAGCCGGAACAGGGCGCGCGTTCCTCGCGCACCAAGGCCGATTTCCCGGCTGAGTTGGTCCAGCCCCTTGATGCCGCGGATATCCTCGACGACTTCGGCGGCCCGGGCATCGGCTTCGGGATCCGGATGGCGCATGCCGTGCAGGAGCCAGGCATTGTGGACCTCCGTCGGATCGAGGTCCTGTTCGGTAACCACGCGGACGTCGTCGATGACTTTCAGGGCCACCGCCTGCGCCCGGATGATGCCGAGTTTCCGGAGGAATTTCGGGGTGGCGAAGCGCGCGGCCTTGAAGGCAAAGGCGGTCTTCGTCCCGTCCTGGTGAACAGCGACGCAGTCGAAGTAGTGGGAGAAGACCTCACCGTTCTCGTCGAACCAGTCGAACCGCACCTGTTCGCGGATTTCGCGAACATCCGGGCGATAGTGCAGGCACAGAATGCCGTTCATCTCGAGGTGGCTTTCGGTCTGGGTGATACGGCCGGCGCCGCCGCCGATGACGACATGGCCGGAGAAATGACCCTTCGACGCGAGCGGGACGTCGCGATCGGCGATACTGAGGGCGGGAAGTTGGATGTCCCCGTTAGGCAGGATCTGCATGTGAACCTCGCATGGCGACGGTTCGTCCCCGGCAGACCATCTGCCGGGACCGGACGCCAAGATGCTGTTCAGCGGGCCGCGCCCTCAGGATGGAGGGTCGAGGTCGCGGGAACGGAGAGATGGGAATGCGGTCAGCGGCCCTCAGGAACAGGCGCAGCCTTTGCGATGAAGGCCGGCTTGCCGGGAGCGCAATAGGTCAGACAGGGGATCATTGTTGCCTCGTCAAAACGCCAGAGCACCAGCCGCGGGGGGCTGGGCTCGGATCAAGAGGAGGCGGGAAGCACCACGGATGGCGCTTCGGTGCCGCCGTTCGTTAGACTGTACGAACCCGCAACGCAAGCGGAATTGCGAAGTTGGATAAAGTGTCGCGAACTGGGCGCGTCCTAGGCTCCAGACTCATTGATCGTCAAAGCCAGAAGATGACGGTTGCGGCGAGGGCTATGGCGGAGAGGAATGTCTTTGCGCATCTGTCATAGCGGGTCGCGATGCGGCGCCAGTCCTTCAGTCTGCCGAACATGATCTCGATCCGGTTGCGCTGCTTGTATCGGCGCCTGTCGTAGCGAACTGCCTTTCCGCGCGACTTCCGGCCCGGGATGCAGGGGCGTATCCCCTTGTCTTTCAACGATTCTCGGAACCAGTCGGCGTCGTAGCCCCGATCGGCGATCAGCCGTTCTGCGGCAGGCAGGCTGTCCAGCAGGGCCGCGGCACCGGTGTAATCGCTGACCTGGCCCGCCGTCATGAAGAACCGCAGCGGGCGCCCCCTGGCGTCCGTGACGGCGTGCAGCTTCGTGTTCAATCCACCCTTCGTGCGCCCGATCAGGCGCCCGCGCTGATCGACGGGCCCCCCTTTTTCGCCCGCAGGCTCGAAGCCGTGCGGTGCGCTTTCAGATACGTCGCGTCGATCATGACAACCTTTTCCTCGCCGCCTTCGGAGGCCAGCCCCTCCATCATCCGGGCGAAGACACCCATGTCGCTCCACCGCTTCCAGCGGTTGTAGAGGGTCTTCGGCGGGCCATACTCCCGAGGCGCATCGCACCAGCGCAACCCACTGCGATTGATGAAGATTATTCTGTTCAACACGCGCCGATCATCGACCCGCGGCTTGCCATGGCTCTTCGGAAAGAACGGCTTCAACCGCTCCATCTGCTCGTAGGTCAGCCAGAAAAGGTTGCTCATCATCACCCACCGTCAGTCCGCGAGCTTGAATCATTCAACCGCAGCGGTTTCAAGCAGATCAATGGGTCTTGAGCCTAGCCGAGATCAGCTATCCGCTTCAGATCGTTGTTCGCGCTGCCGCGGCCATAAGCGTCGATCAAAGTGCGAAACTTTGATTGATCGACTTTTCGCACTCCTTCCCCGCACTGAAGTACGGGGTCTGCCGCGATTCTTGATCAGGGCGATGGCATGATTCCTACCCGCCCAATATGTCCCCCGGCATCGGGTGAAGCATAAGCAATGTAGCCGTTTTTGGCCGCAGTCATCCATACAGCAAATTGCGATCCAAGAAGAGGATCAAGAGTGAAACCCGGTTTTGAAACCACGATTCCATCTGCTATCCTAGAGACATCGAAAACAGAAATCTCTGTGTCCTTCCTCATAAGAAGTTTCAGCCCGTCAGACGAAAATTCTATCCCCGGGTAAATATCTCTCCTGTTGCTAATCCAGTTTTCGAACGTCATCGTTTTTTTCAACACAAAAGATCCGTTTTCAATGGAGAAAAAATCGAGACTAGGGCCTTCACTCTTAGAGTCTGATATTCTGATGATTGCAGCTTTCGAGCCATCGAAAGATAGAGCAAGACGGGATAAAGACATGGTAATGCCAATTTCTTCATAAGAGAAAATTTTCCGGTTTTTCCATTTTCCATTATTGTTTTTTGTAGCTAGCCAGATACTGGAATTTGGTCCTGCCGCAATCTGAACAAAGCCATTCAGGGCATCTGACCAGACTGGAACACCTTCGACGGAAAAATCTGCAGTTACAGGAGATTTACTGATGCTTGATCCTGTAAAATCGATAAGATTTTCGGATATCATAAGAGTTTTTCCATCACTTGACATGGCAAATTCATAATACGCTCCACCTGACTGAGCACCAAAAGATGGCTGTTCCTCAAAGAGAAATTTCTCCGTAGCCCCATCGAATGAATAAAAACTCACTACAGGAATGTAATCTGAGTTGTCAGAATACCGCCTATTCCAGACAGCAAATAAAGATCCATCTCCATTGATGGCAAAACTTGAATCTGGGATAGGATAACTATTTTTGAGAATGACGGTCCTTACAAGATCAGGAACGCCATTCTCCATTGAGTATATGTGAATCTTCGGAGTGCCGTAACTTCCTGAGTAACCATTTTCAAATACAAAAACATACCTTCCATCACTGGAAATATGAATACCTTTCGAAACTGCATTTCCACAGTTCATATAATCATATGGATTCGGACAATTAAATATTGTCGATTGTGTCGGCGGGCAAAATTGCACGGTCAAACCAGGACGATCCCCGGCCAAAAAAGAATTTGCTCCAACTGACCATTCACTGGCCGTCTTGTGCGGGATCATGACCGGGCTGGCATTGTTGTTGGTGATCTGGCGACAGATCCCATGCGCCATCACCGCCTTCGTTTTTCCCGATGCGATCTGCGTCATATCGCTATCATTCGCAGCGGCTGGCATCGCACAGAAAGCTGCACCAAGAACAACAAAAATGAACTTATTCATGGCATTCTCCACTTCCGGAACTGAAACTCCATGCATCAAATTATTCTATGCGAATCTGCCGAAATTAGAAACGCGGATTCTCTCAATGGAGCTTAAGACTGTGGATTACGATTAATCACAACGTGCAACTTGCATCTTGATTGGCCTAATGATCACTGTTTAGAGGCGAGCCTCCAACTATCAATGATCGGAATCCTTCAAGGAATCGCGGCGAGTTACGAGCACGAGAGTCGATCGTCACCTTGGAATCCTCGCAACCAGACAAGGCAATTCGATGTACTAAGGGTCGGTGAATGCGATGAGGATCTTATCCGCGATACCGCCGGGCTCTGCCAATTGCCACCCGAACCCTCGCCGACCTGTCAAAGTCGACAAGTAAAGCCATCAATCCCGCAAGAGATCTTCCCCAACTGCGAAATGGCACACTGATGGAGCGGCCGATCCTGCTGATCCCCTACTCAGCGTGGACGCGCTTGGCTGCAGGAGCGGCGGCAGCTACATAGTCCACACCTTCGCCTCTCGCAAATAGTCGGGAACTTCATGCCCGCGCGTTGCAGGATGATTCTCCAGCACCATTCGTAAGGTACGGACCGCATCAAAAGCTTGACTAATTAATTCGCGTTGCTCGGCGACGTATTTCTGGTCGAACTCGTCATCCTCTACAATGTGTGCCGGCTTCTGGCGAACTTTGCGTACCGCTCGGAGATTAACAAAGAGTTCCGCCAATGCGGCTGGGTCAGCTGGCATGAACTTCGCGCCGATCCATTCTTCGAGGAGTTGGATCGTGCCTTTCGGCTGTGTGACTCTGTTACCATCTTCATCGGTCAGGTTGCGATATAGCTCCAAATCCCCCCGAAAGAATTCTCGGTTAAAGTCATCGCTCAAAAGCTGATCAAGTAGCAACGCAAAGTCTCGAAATTCTTTCCTGGTTGGCCTTATCAAAATGCCGAATCCACGCGGGCGCCTTGAATCGCGATACTCAGTACGAAACAGCTTTGGTTTCCCCATAAGCTCACACATCTGATTTATTTCAACCTTCTCTTGCAAGAAGGCGTCATAGATCGACATCCGCTCAGGGAAGTCCCCGATGATCTGAGTTCGGTAAAAATCAGGATGCAGCTTATACGAACCCGGTAACTCATGCTTCTGCATCTCGATCTGCTGTGCTTCTGGCAGGTCATGCAAGTATCGGATAAAGGCAGCCAATGCTCGATGCATTTCATCGTCATAGGCGAAGCCGAACTCAAAGAATTCGAGACCATCAAGAACCACTGCACGTTCTGCTACCTGAGTCCCTTTCTTCTGTAGAATACGGCCGTGAATGTCATCGACGTCAAAGTCAAACCGTGGGTCATTGCGATACCATTCAAGAGCACGGAGATCGAAGGCGCGGTAGCTGAGTTGTGGCGCGCCTTCTTTCAGAGCCCGTGTATATGGTGCGGTTTCGTTGGCTCCAGCTTTTCGCTCCTTCAGCAGCTGCGGGGTGGGGTACAGGCACCCCTCAAGTCCGAGAGCATCGATCTTTTCGAGTTGGACCTCGACTGAATCCGCTGGAAAAGCCTTAATATGAGGATTCGGATGTGAATCACCGCGCACTAAGTCCAGAATGCCGTCGGAGATCAGCTCTCTGATTGCTGCAACATCCGCTGCGCTTGTCATCGAGAACACGCCAAGCCCATTGAAGTCACCTGATCTAAAATAAAACTCCGATACCTCTTTGAGGATTGCTTCTTTGCGATCAGCACACATGATCTGGTTTCATGTTCTCTTGTTTGGATTCCGCCGGCGGCGACCTCATGCCACCAATGTTCTATGATAACACGCCTTGCAGAGCCATCAATAGCGGTTACCAACATCGCCTGTGACGCGAACCCGGAAACGCTGCGCTCTGCAGCATCTGTCAAAAATGGCTAAGACCGGACTTCCTCTTCGCATTGCATGAAGTGGGGAGGGTTTTTCGATGCTGGCCACGGCGTGTGGCTTCATCTGGGTGTGACCTCGGGCCGCATTGGAACACCTCCCAAGAAGGAAGCCGCGGGGGGCCAGGAAGTGTTCATGGGGAATGGGGGGCGCGGGCGCTGGCTGGGGGCGGTCTCGGCTTGGGATCATGGTTGCTTTGCCGATCATTTAATTCAGAAAATTGCGGCCGGTTTGCACCTTACAGCAAGTCTCTCACGGATTTTGCCGATCTGGCTTGCCGATCTTCAAAGGACCGGATGGGGCACTTGCGGACACCGGCCTTTTTTCCGAGCGCAGCTCGAGACCGTGACCCTGGTCATGGGCTGACGCCGCCATTGCGTACGGCTGCGGCACATTGCGATTTTTCCCGGTTCCAAACCGGTACAAGCGCGGGATTTTTCCCGGACCGCCCCGCGTTTTTCAAATTTAATTGCAAAAACAGCGTGTTGACTCCATCCCGCTCTTCTGATCGGTCAGCACCGCGATGGAGTCGATGCCCGGCACCCATGCAGATGGATTTAGGAGAAAGCTGATGAGCCACGAGTTTTTCGGCACCAGGAGTTTCGGTCCGGACGATGCGGTAACGAGCGGCCATCGGTCCCATGGTACCGCCAATAATGAGTCCAGGGCAGTTCCCTTTTCATCGGAGATTTCCGCAGCCGGCCTGCCGGAGCCCGTCTGGCTCTCCTTTGCGGCCGAAGTCGTCGAGCGTCTGCGCTCTGTCGAGCAGGCCAATGCCGTCGTTTTTTCGTCCGGCGACGGCAAGGACAACAAATGTTACCCGACCGTCACGCAACTTCTGCTCGCCCTGCGCCTTGCTGAAACCTTTGGCAGCCGCCGGGCCGTCGACTCCTGCCTCGCGCCTCAGGCTCTCACAGTGTTGTCCGGACTGCGGCTTGCGGAGGTCAAGCCGGTGTTGGACGTGCTGGACTACGGCCTTCTCCCTGCTGGAACCCGGACGCTGACCATGTCGCGGCGGTCGCCCGGCATCACGCCTGATCTGGTCCTGTGCGCCCCAGAGACCGACGGCCATGAAATCAGCCGGTTCAACCTTCGCACTTTTCTCGAAGATCTGGTGAATGCCTTCGATTCCCGCGTCCCCGTCCTGATCCTCTGGCCGGATGTGGAAGAACTCCCGGCCGATATCGCTCGATTTCTCCCGGCACCGCTCAGGCTGGTGCCGACCGACCGCGCGATCCTGCTGGCGCTTCTGCGCCTGACCCATGGCGATCCCGGCACCTTCGAGGCGGGTGAAATCCTTGCGGCCCTGCCGGACGATCGCGCCTTGGCCGATCTGTCTCCTCTCGCCCTCAGGGCGGCACTCCGGGCGTCCTCCGCGTTGGGGGTGGCGCGTCAACTGGCAGATCTTCTACGTCCCGCAGCCAAAGTGGGACCAAACCTTGACGATCTCTCCGGAGATGGAGAGGCCCTGGCCGCAGCCCGGCGGCTGGTGGAGGATCTCGGGCTCTGGAAAGAGCGCCGGATCAAATGGAATGAGCTTTGCCGATCCATGCTGATGTTCGGTCCGCCGGGAACGGGCAAAACCTGGCTTGCGCGGGCCATGGGCGCCAGCGCCGGCGTCGACTTCATCGCCACCAGCTTCGCCGAGTGGCAGGCCGCCGGTCACCTTGGCAACATGCTGGCCGCCATGCAAAGGAGCTTCACCGAAGCGCGCCGGAAATCGCCCTCGATCCTGTTCATCGACGAGATCGACTCGGTCGGATCCCGGCTCAGCGGCGACCGGCACGGCGCGAATTATTCCCACCAGGTCATCAATGGTTTCCTCGAGCAGATGGACAGGATTTCGAGGGAGGAAGGCGTGATCGTCATCGGGGCCTGCAACTTTCCCGAGCGGATCGATCCGGCGGTGCTGCGGGCCGGGCGGTTCGATTTGAAGATCGAGGTTCCTCTGCCCGACGGCGATGCCATTCTCGGCATGCTGAGGCGCAGTCTGGTGAACGATTTTCCTGAAGCGGAGATGCGCGCCCTGGCTCGGTCGGCCATCGGCCGGAGTGCAGCGGATGTCGATGCGGCGGTCCGGAAGGCCCGAAGTGCTGCCCGGAGCGCAGGACGGCCGCTTCGCATCGAGGACATCCGCGCGGAGTTTGCGCCGGCCGGCGCCGTCACAGAGGCGGTCGAATGGCGCACCGCCGTACATGAATGCGGGCACGCCTTTGCGGCCACCGCCTTCGGCCGCGGCTCGATCGAGCGCCTCACGCTGACACCCGAAGGCGGAATCACGACCCGGATGCCGGTCGACGACGAGGGCCTGCTTGCCGAAATAGAGTCGGAGATGGCCTATCTCATGGCTGGCCGGGCGGCTGAACGGGTGGTTTTTGGTGAGGTCTCTGCCGGGGCGGGCGGCCCGGAACATTCTGATCTGGCCAAGGCCACCGCGTTGGCGGTCATGTTGGACACCCGGTTCGGCTTGGGGGCATACGGCTCCCTCTGGATCGACGCGAGCCCGGATGTGCTTCTGCGCGATCCTGAGGTTCGCGATCGCGTCCGCGCGAGGGTCGATGCGGCGGAGGCGCGGGCCGGAGCTCTGCTCGCTGGGCACAAGAACCGTCTGGAGGCCATGGCCCGGGTCCTCGTGCGCGAGCGACTGCTGGCCGGCAAGATGCTGACGGATTGGCTGGCGCCGTTGTCGGGTGTCGAGTGTTCGAGCGACGGGTAAAGTCAGGCTGAACAGCCCGGTTCACCCAGATCGAGCCGATCCAATCGCTTGCACGGGGCCTCAAAGGCAACCAAGCCTCCGGCAGTGGTGTATAACGATGTGCTGCAATTGGACGCTGGAGAGACCATGCTCATTGACAGCAGGCCGCAATGCTTCCACCCTCAACGGCCCTTGAAGGAAGCGCGATCATGCGGCTACAGTCTTCGCGGGGGTTGAAGCGGCTTTGGTGCGAAGAATATCGAGTGGGGTGGTATCGCTTGACGGAATCTGAACCGCAAGCCCAGCAAGTTACATCGTGGCCGTCCGTTGACAGCGTCCCTCCCGTAGAAGAGGGCGGGCCGATCGCGCGCCGAGGCTTCACCTATCAAGACGAAATTGCCGTCGGGTTTCTCTTGGAGATGATCGCCGACGAACAGCTGACCAAGATCCACTTTGAAAGCCATGACGACCTGGTTCTTGTCAGGTCACCGATGTCAGGCACAACCTTGCGCGCTGAATACGTTCAAGTAAAGGCCGGGGAGCCGGAAAAACTTTGGTCGGTTGCTGACGTGTGTCAGCGGAAGAAGAAGGAAGTTGGAACATCTATCTTCGAAATTTCACTTGGGCGTGACAGACATGCGGAGATTTCGAGCTTCCGAATTGTGACCCTCCGCCCCATTATGGCAGCATTGATGCCGCTAAGTTACCCATTCGGAGCGGAAGGAAGGGACCCAAGCTGCGAGACCATGGTATCCCTTCAGATGGAAATGGATAGCCGGTGTCCTGGTTGTCAATCCCGCAAGAGGAACGGCTCCCGGTATTGGCTTGAGAACTGCTTCTGGGATGTGCGTCACGACTTTCACGCAGTCGAAAGAGCCAACAGACTGCAGATTTTTGAGCTTGCTCAAAAATCTGGACAGCCGCTTCTAATCGAGCAAGTTGATGTTCTGCTCAATGAAATGCGGGCTTGGGTGAAAGGTGCCGGCGATGCAAAGTGGCACCCGGACAAAGCCAAAAAGATCGTCCATAGGGATCAGGCGGTTGACTGGTGGAGAGGCAGACTGACGAAACTGGCGCAGGTGAATGTGGCATCCGGCGGAGCACTTGCGGAAAAAATGGCGGATGCCAGTATTCCAAGCGAAGTGCTCGCTATGGCGATCGAACTCCGCCTTGACTACGCCGCAAAGGTTCGAACGCCGACTTACATGCCGCCAGAGGAATCCGAGGATCTCCAGGCTCGAGTAAAATCTACCGTTCAATCCCTAAGTGCCGACTTGGCAGCCGGCATTCTCGATCTTAGCGGCGCCCAGTTTCATGCACTCTGTTTGCAAAAATTGGATGCCTTGAACAACGAACGGCCTGTTGGCGCGAGAGATCAGGGTGCATTCCTGAAAGGATGTCTTTACGATATTGCTGATCGGTGTCTGCTTCGCTTCAATGGGCTGCGGACATGAAATCGCTGAGCCGCCTAGGCTTCCGCCCCGCAAGTCTTCCTCTCGCCGCCGACGATATCCTCGAGTTCCATGCAGCACGATTGCTGCTATTGATGTATATTTGTGGAACTTCCGGTCGCATTGACGGTCTCACAAAAATGGCAAAGCTCGACTTTTTTGTTCGCTATCCGGACTTCTTTCAGATTGCATGCGCAGCCATCGACAAGACCAGCGCGCAACCGCCGGCGAGCGATGCTATCGAATCCTCCATGATCCGCCACCACTATGGCCCATGGGACAAGCGATATTATCAGGTTCTTGGCCACCTCGAGGCGAAGGAGCTTATCACGGTGACAAAGCACAAACAGTCTTATCAGATTGCACTCTCCGCTCTTGGTCGGGAAACGGCCAAGGCTCTGGCTGAGAGACCTTCCTTCCAGGGGCTCGTCAAGCGACAGCGTGAAGTTAAGAAGGTGTTCGGCTCCAAATCCGGCAATGCTCTCAAGGATTTGATTTACCAACTTTTCGAGAGACAGGTGGCAAAGCGCGCCTTGGGGCAGGTCATTATCAAATGACACGTAAACATCTTCATTTCTCCCGTCTGTATCGCCGTTTAGCTACAGGAAATAGCGAGTCGCTTTGGTTCCAGCCGGGCGTAAACGTGTTGGTGGGTTCGCCGAACACGGGCAAGACGAAATGGCTGCAAACGCTGGACTTCATCCTCGGAGATTCTGGAAGCAATCCATATGAGTCAACAGATACAGAGGGACTTTCAGAAAAATATGATGCAGCCGGTGTGCTCTTGCACATCGGAGATGAAATCTTTGAGATCGAACGGCGCTGGAAGGAAGCAGGCGCTAAGGGCAAGGTTTATGTCGACGGCACCGCGATGCTGGCAGCGGACTTCCAGCATTGGCTCATGAAAAGGCTTGGGATTCCGGTCGTCAACTTCCCTAAAGGCAATCCAATGTCGGGCCAGACCTGGCCCGAGCTCAGCTTTCGAACCCTATTAAGGCACATCTATCGCCAGCAAAGATTTTGGGGCGGGCTAGTTGACCAGCAGTCAGAGGCAGAGATTCATGCCTGCCTGCTTCTGTTCCTGGGACTGGCCGATGACGTGTTCAGCAAAGACTATGGCGAACTCGTTCGGCTTCGACTTGAGTCAATGCGGCTCTCGGCCCGTCGGGAGCATTATGGCCAGACACTGAACGATCTGGCGTCTGGTCTCCTTGACGCGGAAGACATTGGCCTTGGCGTTAGTGAGACTACCATATCAGCGTCCCAGAAGAGGTTGGCCGACAACATCGCTCAACTTCATGAGAAACGTCTTGTGATTCTTGCTGACGCAGGACGGGGTGCCGTGCCAGCGGCTGAACAATCACGCCTGATTTCTCTCAGCCAAGCTCATGCACAAACTCTGAGTGACCTTGAAGCAGCAGAAGAAAAGCGGACGGCGGCAGAAGAGCGCCTGCGCGAGATCCACCGATACAGGCAAGATTTGGCGGACGAGTTTGAGCGAATGGCGCGTGCGGCGGACGCCGGTGAGGTGCTTTCGGATTTGCGTGTGACCCATTGTCCAGCGTGCGACCAATCAATTAGATCGTCCCATCAATCAGAGCGCTGCTTCGTTTGCCATCAGGCACTACCGGATGATCCAGAAATAAAGGGTTTGGGCGCGGTTCGCCTAAAATTCGAGCAGAAACGACTGTTGGGCGAGTTGAAGGAGGCCGATGAGCTGCTCAATGTTCTGCACCGAGATGTCCAGAAGCAAATTGCCGAAGCTCGAACCGCCAAGGAAAACCTGAGGCGGATCGACGTCGAATTGGCCCCCGCACGTAACGCTGTGTCTGCACTTGCTCAAGCCGAAGTGAGCGCCGTAGACATAGCAATTGGCCAGGCTGCTGAACGTGCCAAACAAATGGATCGGGTAACCGCTGCACTGGAACTGGGCAAGGAGCTTACCGCCAAGATAAAGGCTATAGAAGACGAAATCGCCCCGCTTTCGGAGAAAGTCAACGATGCTGTGCGGGCAGTCGACTTCGACGAGGCGGCCCAGTGGCTCGAAGAAGGGATGAACGCATATCTGGATGCCCTGAACCAGCTGCGGCCCAACACTTGGAAGCACAGTCGCATTGAAGTCGACCTTTCCAAATCCAGTTTCAAATTCCGGGTTGGACGAAAGAAATGGCAGGGCGCTCTCGGGGGCACAGATTCGCTCTATTTTCTCATGTCATACCACTACGGTCTTTTGTCGCTCAGTTCCCGGCGAGGGACGCATTATCCAGGAGTTTCGATTATTGACGTTCCCGGCGAATTCTCAGGCGAAGCCATCGAGGATAAAGAAAACTTCATCGTCCAGCCCTTCATCGATCTTCTGCACGACGAAGCGTATCAGCATGCTCAGCTCATAATCACGGGAGCTTCCTTTACAGGTCTGATCGGCGCACACGTTCAGAAGCAGACCTTCATCTATCTGGCTTGAAGGTAGTCCCTCAGGGTAACGTATATCCATGAAGGCCGCCGGGCCATTGCGATGACGGAGCGTGGAAGTCCGGAGTTGACACTCGAAATGCGTAAACTGGATGGCTTGTTTGAGAAGATCGATCTCGCAGGCAGCAGGATCTCGACTGCCAGATGCCATCGTACATTTTTGATCTGAGGCCCGTTATCCACACCCTTGAGTGGTGGCGACGCAGTAACGACCTGGATTCTTTCTCTGACATCGGTCATGTTTCGGAGAGATATGGGTGTCTTCGCTGCTGACTGCAGAACGCCGCTATCGATGTGTGAAGAGGAGAATGAGATGACTGATCAAACAGCCTTCCGGTTTGTGGACCTCTTCGCGGGGATCGGCGGCTTGCGGATCGGCTTCGAGTCTATCGGTGGCCGCTGCGTGTTCACTAGCGAGTGGAACAAGTTCTCGCAGCAAACCTACCGGGCAAACTTCGAGGATGACCATCCCATCCATGGCGACATCACGAAGATCCACGAGGATGACATCCCCGAGCATGACGTGCTCCTCGCCGGCTTTCCGTGTCAGCCCTTCTCGATTGCAGGGGTAAGCAAGAAAAACTCGCTCGGCCGGGCGCATGGGTTCATGGACGAGACCCAGGGCACGCTCTTCTTCGACGTTGTCCGCATCCTTGCCCGGCACCGGCCGAAGGCGTTCCTGCTGGAGAACGTCAAGAACCTTCTGTCGCATGATCGCGGCAACACCATGCGGGTGATCCTGCACGCCCTTAATGAACTCGGCTACATCGTCGACTACAAGGTTGTGGACGCTCGTCACTGGGTGCCGCAGCATCGCGAGCGCATTTTCATCGCGGGTTTCCGGAGTGACATCGGGACCAACTTCTCGCTGGACGACATCGTTCGCCCGACCGCCGGCAACCCCCTCCTGTCGAGCATCCTCCATCCCGAGGATGGCAGCGAGACCGTGGAGCCACCCTATACCGTCGGCCCCCACGCGAAAGTGGCCGCCAAGTACACGCTGACCCCGAACCTGTGGAAGTACCTCCAGAACTATGCCGCCAAACACAAGGCGGCGGGTAATGGCTTCGGGTTCGGCCTGTGCGGCCCGGACAGCGTCGCCCGCACCCTCAGCGCCCGCTACTACAAGGACGGGTCCGAGATCCTCATCGCCCAGCCCGGTGGCATTCCGCGGCGACTGACCCCGCGTGAATGCGCGCGCCTGATGGGCTTCGACCGGCCGGGATCGAACCAGCCTTGGAAGATTGTGGTGTCTGACACGCAAGCCTATCGCCAGTTCGGCAATGCAGTGGCGGCCCCGGTGGCGATTGCCATCGCCGAAGCGATGGAGCCTTGGATCCGGAACACCGTGGCGCTGCATCCGAGGAGGAAACTTCTTGCGTGATAAGGTTCCCATGAGTCGATCCGAGATGATGTCCCGGATCGGCCCGAGGAACACCACGCCGGAGATGAAGCTTCGGCGGGGACTGCACCGGGCCGGCTTCCGCTTCCGCCTGCACCGCAAGGACCTGCCGGGAAAGCCGGACATCACCTTGCCCCGGCACCGGGCAGTCATAAGGGTCCAGGGCTGCTTCTGGCACATGCATCCCGGGTGCAAGAACTTCCGCATTCCGAAGTCGAACACCGCGTTCTGGGAAGAGAAGATCGCCCGAAACGTGGCACGGGATGCGGAGCAGGCCCAAGCGCTTAATCAGCTTGGGTGGCGTGTACTTACTGTCTGGGAATGTGCGACCCGGACGATGCACGCCGAAGACCTGACTGCGGTGGTGGCTGAGTGGCTGCTGGGGTCGGCGGAAAGCGGAGAGATTCCGGAGACTGTCTCCGCGGCCCAAACGGAAGAAGGAATGAGTGGATGAATGACCTGATCAATGACCCCAATGCCGCGCGCCTGATTTTCGGCCTCCGGGACACTGGATACAACGTCAAAACCGCAGCTGCCGACATCATCGACAACTCGATTGCGGCAGGGGCATCCGAGATCAACATTGACATCCAGCTCCTTGCCGACGGCCGCAAGATCGTCAGTTTTGGTGACAACGGACACGGCATGGACGCCACCGGGGTCTGGAATGCGATGCGATACGGTGCCGACAAGCGCCAGGATGCGAAAAGCCTGGGAAAGTTCGGACTTGGCCTGAAGACCGCCTCGAGTTCCGTCTGCAAACGCTACAGCGTGATCTCTCGGATGGATTCCGACGCCGAACTCGCAAAGCTGACTTGGGACCTTGAGCATGTTGAGCGGCAAAATGCCTGGGAAATGCTCCGACCCGAGGTCACTGCCGATGAAAGCGAGTTGTTCGAGCAGCTTTGCGGGCCTTCGGGCGCTTTGGTGGTATGGGAACACTGCGACCGCATCCTGTCCAAGGACTATGCCCCGGGGACGAAGGAACAGGCGGCCATCAAGAGGATGTCCGAGGCACTGGCCAAGCATATATCATTGGTTTTTCATCGTTTTCTCGATGAGAATGATGATCGGGAAAGAAACGTCACGATCCGCATCAATGATGTCCCTGTCCCCCCTTGGAATCCGTTCTACCCCCAGAGATCCGAGCAGGTGCTTGCCCCGAACAAGCAGAAACTGATCGTTGAGCTTCCCGACGGCAGCGAGGAAACCGCGGAGATCAAGGCGTGGATCCTGCCGCACCGCAGGGACATGGAGAAGGAGGAGGAGGCACAGTTTGCCCGAATCTCCAACCGTGCGCAGGGCTTTTATGTTTACCGTGAGGGGCGGCTGATCCAGGACGGTGGCTGGATGGATGTTTTCGGTGCGCCGGAGCCCCACACGTCGCTTCTCCGCATCGAATTTGACTTCTGCCATGAACTGGACGAGGCGTTCAGGATCGACGTGAAGAAGTCGAGGATCCTGTTCCATCCTGATCTCGAGGACGGGCTCAGGAAGTTGCTCCAGCCTGTCTACCGGGAAGCGGGCGCCAGATATCGGCGTGAATCGCGGGATGACGCCAATCAAAAGAGGACCGTCGACCACAGCAGCGCGAACAAGAACATCTCCAACACGCCGAACACCGCGAAACCATTGGTGACCGGCGTGGATGCCGCGACCCAGACCGCCGAGGTGAACAACAACCGCGGCGTCAAGATCCGGATCAAGGCGCCAATCCAGAACGACGTCAGTCCGGATTCGATTCATATCGAGGCTGTTACCACGATCACGAACGGTCATCTGTGGGAACCAGCTTACCGCAGCCCGGGAAGTTCGGAGCACGTGCCAGGGGTCCTGCTGAACAAGCATCACGATTTCTACCAAAAGATCTATCAGCGGGCCGCCGCCAACGGCTATGCTGTGGAGGGCATGGACCTTCTGCTTTACGCGTTTGCGATGGCTGAGCAGAACAACACGGATCCGGAACTCGAGCCTGTCTTCGAGGACATCCGAGATGAAATCTCGACCAACCTGCGGAAGCTTCTGCGGAATGTGCCGGATCCTGAGCCAGCCGAACTGACCGAGCCCGACGAGGACTGAAATGCTATCGGCGCGGCAGGAGCTCATCCGGATCGAACTCGAGACCGGCACCGGCGCGGCGATCGGTATGGCGGTCGATCCCGGTGGTCTACGTACCGGTCTCCGTATCTGGTTTGCCGATCTCGATGAGCGCCACGGGCCGATCGCAGAATTGCGTCCGTACGGCCTGAAAGGCTATCGGCTGACCCTCGGCTTCGGGACGTACGCGGGCGAAGTGGTGCGGCAGATCCAGTCTGCGAGTGAAGAAGATATCGGCCTTGCGCGCGCCTTGGTCGGGTCGATCGATCCAGGCGTCGATCTCGATCTGGACGGACAGGATGTCGCCACCTGGCGGATACTCTCGGGGACATCCCGGATCATCGCTACCGCACGAAACCTGCCCGCCGATGCGGATACCGCGGTGACCAAGGTCTGCAAGGACGTGATCGTGCCTCTCATGGCTGCCATGGCCGAGTTGATCGGCTATGATGTCATTGAGGACGACGAAACCACCGGCGCCGAATATGAGGGCGCCATCCTGATGTCGACCATCCGGCGTCGTGAACGCAATCCCCGTAACCGCCTGCTCTGCATCCGGTTGCATGGCGAAAAATGCGCCTGCTGCGGCCTTGAACCGCGTGAAACCTACGGTGACGCCGGCGGGATCATCGAAGTGCATCACCTGGAAGCGCTTTCAACCTTGTCGGCGCCACGCCGGTATGATCCTGCGAAGGATCTGGCTCCGCTCTGCCCGAATTGCCATCGGGCTGTCCATACCCGCCGGCCTCATCCCTTCACGCTGAAGGAACTGAGGAAAATGATGGGCTTGGACGGCGGCGAGGAGGCCACCGGATGATGGATCCCGCAGTTCTGCCAATCGCCTTTGCTGACCTTGCCATTGCGAAACCCGAAGGTTTCGCGATTTCGGAGCGCGTTCTCGAGCCTGTCATTCTCATTGAACGAGCCGACGGTCGGATCATTGCAAACCTTGGTGGTCGGCGGGTGGTTAAGGGGCAGCAGTTTCTGTTTCCGGCTCCGTCGCCTTTGCATGCGTGGGTCATCGATGGCGGGACCATCCGTCCCCTTCCGACAGATGCGCCGGAACTGATGGCGCGGTTACTGGGCGGAGACTCCCCGGACAACATCACCTATCCGACTGCGATCCGACTGCTTCGGTCCTCCTCCGACGAGATGGGTGTCCACGCAGCGCCTGATGTCATGCATGCGGGGAACGTGGCCGCTGAACGGCTCGAAGCGGAGATCGACATTCCCGGTCTCCATGCCGATCTCTTCCCCTATCAGGCGCGTGGCGTGCAGTGGATGTGGGAAACCGTAAACCGGACCGGGGGCCTCATCCTTGCTGATGAGATGGGCCTGGGAAAGACCCTTCAGATCATTGCGCTCCTGGTGATGGATCCACCGCAACCATCTTCTCCCGCGTTGATCGTCTGTCCGACCAGCTTGATTGCGAACTGGGTCCGGGAGTTCGCAAAATTCGCGCCCGGTATCAGTGTAATGGTGCATCGAGGGGCGCACAGGGCTGGCATTTACCGTGACCTTCAGGTGGCGAACGTGGTGATCACCACCTACGAGACAATGGTCAACGACATCTCGATCATGTCCTCCTTCGAGTGGTCATGGGTGATCTGCGACGAGGCACAGGCGATCAAGAACCCGCACTCCAACCGCCGAAAGGCAATTGTCACCATACCGCGCCGGCGCTCGATCCCGATGACCGGTACGCCCGTCGAGAACACGCTGCTCGATCTCTGGTCGCTGGCGGATTTCGCCATTCCGGGCATGCTCGGTGACCGCAGTGTTTTCGAGGTCGAGTTCCCGGATACGGTCGAGGCGGGTCAGAAACTCGGGACGCTGACGGACCCGGTGATCCTGAAGCGTCGCGTTCGTGATGTCGCCACGGATCTGCCTGAGCGGATCGACATCGATCTGCCAATCGAACTCGATGAACAGCTGGCGCGGCATTATGAAAACGTGCGTGACGAGACGCTGCGGAAATATCCCGTTGCCGGCCCGCTCGTGGCCACGCTTCAGCTTCAGCTTGTCTGCGCCCATCCTTGGCTGCGGGCTCCCGATGAAGGAGCGTCGGAATGGGACGATGCGGGCATAACGGATGATGCGGGACTGCCTCTGATCACCCCCAAGATGGAACGGGTGATCGACCTTTTGCGCGAAGCTTTCCTGAACGGGCACAAGATCATAGTCTTTGCACTGTTCAACCGTATCGGCGACCTTCTGCGACGTGCTTGCAGGGACTTCATCGGCGTCCACTGGGACGCGATCAACGGCTCGACCCCGCAGCAAGACCGGCAGCCGATCGTCGACAGATTCTCCGCTTTCGAGGGCGCCGCCTGCCTCGTCCTGAACCCCAAGGCCGCAGGCGCGGGGCTGAACATAACCGCTGCGACGGTGGTCATCCATTTCACTCCCGTTTGGAACCCTGCGCTCGAGGCGCAGGCCAGCGCCCGCGCGCATCGCCGCGGGCAGACCGAACCTGTCACGATCTACCGGTTGTTCTACAAGGACACGGTCGAGGAAGTGATGATCGACCGCTCCGCGTGGAAGAGTGATCTTGCAAACGAGACCGTGCCCGTTTCCAGCCGCGATGTGGAGGATCTTAAACGGGCACTCGAGATAAGCCCGGTGAAATCATGAGCAGCCAGACATTCATCAAGACCCTCAGCGCGAACGACGTCGGAACCACCGGCGGCCACATGGGTGGCATACTCGTGCCAAAAGGCGACGGCGAACTGCTCGCCTTCCTGCCGAAACTTGACCCATCGGTGTTGAACCCGTGCGCGTGGATCGACTGCAAGACGCCCGAGGGAGATATCCTTCGGCTCCGGTTCGTATATTATAACAACCGGCTTCACGCACCGAAAGGCACCCGGAACGAATACCGGATTACCTATCTGACCAAATTTCTTCGGGATGCCGGTGCCAAGGAAGGCGATACATTCGAGATAACGAAGGACAATGACGCCGATCACTACAGTATCCGCGTGATTACCCGCGAAATGGCGGAACAAGCCTTGGACGACGACGATGGACCGGTCAGGATCAAACTGGCCACCGGGTGGCGACGCGTGCATTGACCTGCGGGCCTCGTCCCATTCAATGTCGGGAGCTTTAGCGAGGAAAGGGGATATCCAGATCAAGGATAGTCTTTCGGACGCCTCAGTGAGCCCTCGCCGCGGTGGAGATCCTGATCCTCGGAGTCTCGTCCTCATCGACATATCCCTCGTCCCGCGCGCGTCCGAGGATTTCCACGGCCAGAACACATTGCCGCTCTGACGGAAGCCTCCGGTCCTGCTGGGCGCAGGCCTTCAGGATCCCATCATCCTTCATGGAGAACAGCCGGTTCGGAGCCGCCCATTGCCGAAGCCGATCCCAGAACGCTCCACCGAGCGAGATGACCTGCGCCTGTGCCTCGATACCGGACACCATGGCCTCCTCACGGCGGCCATCCCGCTGCGCGGCCTGTGCATCCTCCGGCTCGATGAGATAGTCTTCGAGGTCGTCTCCATACTCGACTGACGCCCTCATGACGGCGGCTTGGCAAGCTTGTTTCTTGGCCCATTCAGTGATGTTGCGGATGCCGCTTTCCGGTGAGGTGATGATGCCTGCCGCCACCCGACAGGCTGAAAGCAGGGCTGACATCATCGCTTCCGGAACTGATTGTGAATTCCACACAGCGTCGAGGTCGAGTACCCGGTCCCTTGAGTCAACATCGAGGACAAGCTTGGCAATTCCGTAGGTGACGATGTTCGCCCGGTAGCCACCGGGATACCATTCCTGTCTGGGGGTGGCTCTCTCCAAAGCTTTGAAAATGATGATCTTCGCGACCAGGCGCTTAAACCAGACTTCATCGTATTTTCTGTCGCTTGCCGACCATGAGGCCCCGATCTCCGCGGCGAAGGCGGCGAAGTTCTTCTGCGCACCCTTGCTGACCGTGTCGGGTCTCTGTCTGAAAGACATTTCGACCTTCGCAAGATCGGTTTTGGCGAAGAGCTGGGACTTTGGATGTTCATTGTCGAACCGCTTCCGATCGGCAGGCGGGAGCTTGTTCCGTTCAACAAGGTACTGGCCTCGGGCCCGTTCATAGAACCAACGGGTCTGCCGGCTGGCGCCCTGAGCCGGCGGCGCATAGACCCGCCGCGAATACCCCTCCATCCGCATGTGGAACGGGTGGTTCGAGAAGAAATCGGCGGCGCTGACCTTGTTCTGGCTGTTCGCGTATTTCGAGATGTTGGGCACCACCTGTTCCGAGGTGTCCGCCGGCACGACCGTCAGTTTCATCTGGACATGGATCCGGTCCAGGGTTTCGGGGCTCTGTTTCAGTGCAGCATGGAGCGACGCCGTCGTCTGCCCCCCGTTCACGATCTGCAGGTTTCTCGCGGACAGGATGCGGATTCCGGCACCGTCCGCCTCGGTCTGGATGCTGTCGGCTGTTGCGGAGAGGCCGTTGTTGTAACTGAAGAACATCTCGGGTTCGCTCTTGATGGTATCCCGGATGCCCTCGTTCACGGATTTTCGGCGGGCCTGGATGAAGCTTCGGATGTTCGACTCCAGAACTCGCGCGCCCCATTTGTCATAGATATCGGCGAGCTGTCGGCCATTGATTACCGCAAGGTAGGACGGGAAGGCTGTTTCAGGTCCCGAGGCGGCCAGAGCCGGCAGGGCGCTCCCGAAATCCTCGGCGAAGTTCACAACGATCTTCTCCTTCGAGCCCGTCGTCTCGACACGGTGCAGTCGGCTCAGATCCCAGATGTTGTAGGTAACCGGGATTCCCGCGATCGTTCCCGCCAGGACGGCATCCGTGCGGGCGCTGTAGATGCCATTCGTGACGAGTATCAGCTTGATCTTCGCCAAGGCCGGCCAAGCGTCCGAGATGAGCGTGGCGGCACCGAACTCCGGGGCCCCGAGTTTAAGGTCATCCCTGAATTCACGGCGTCGGGCCGCGGTCACGAAGTTGACCAGATGCCCGAACAGTTTCTTTGCATCTGCGGCATTCAGTGTCGGAGGAGTTTCTTCTTCGAAGACCTCGCAGACTATCACGCTCAGGACGCCGTCCGTATCGCGGGGGTCCCCGCCAAGCCCATCAATTCGAAGGGTCTTCCCGGACGCTGATCCGCGAAAATTGAACCGGTCGGAGGTTTCGATTTCGCCTTCCGCTTCCAGCGTTGAACAGAGCCGCTCGAATGCCGCATCCCCGATCGTGCCACCAGTTGCCTCGGCCTCATCTCTGATTTCAGCGAGAAGGTCTACGTGGAATTCAAGAAGGTCGTCCATGCATACCCCATCTCAGAAGCACAATGGTTTCACGGACATCATCCGCAGCCCATAAAATACGGAAGTTCTTTGATGCCGCCAATTCCGAACTCAAATGCCACTTCTTATACATGTGGATAACGATATTGGATCATCCCTAAATCACTTGGAAACTGCAGATTCCGGCCATGGGAGCGGAAAGTCTTGGCATGGGCCACAATCAGCTTCGTTCACCCCCCTGGAAACACCCACAACGACCCGCGTTGGAGATCAGTCTTGCATCTGCTCCAATCCTGATCAAGCGCATCACGAGATCCTGTGCAAAACACCTCCGCCACTGCCGGATCATTGAAACACTCTGTTGTCCTACTCGTCGCGTCTCTCCAAGTCATGCCGACAGAGCAACCCTTCTATTCGGATAAGCTGCAAGTCGAACTTGCGGAACCTTCGGTTTGGCAGGTTCAAGGGCCAGAAAGTCAGGAGGCAGCCTCCCAGGTGAGGAAAGGGCCCTCCGAAGAGGGCCCGTTGGTCGCTTTTGTCTCATATCACGCCGCTTTCCGGCAAAATGGACAATTTATCTGAACCGCGAGATCAGCAGAGAAAGCGCTTTAGCCGCATTTCGAATACCCGCAGCTCACGCAGGTCATGCAGCCCTCGACCATGTGCATTCCGAAGGTCCCGCAGCTGGGGCAGGACGGGCCGCGGGCGGTGTCGCCGACCGCCATCGCCTGATACTTGGGATCGGCCTTCAGCCCCTTGCCCTCGGCCTCGATGAAGCCGATGGCAACCAGGTGCCGCTCGATCACGCCGCCGATCGCCGCCAGGATCGAGGGGATGTACTTGCCCTGCATCCAGGCCCCGCCGCGAGGATCGAACACGGCCTTCAGCTCCTCGACAACGAAACTCACATCTCCGCCGCGCCGGAACACCGCCGAGATCATCCGCGTCAGCGCCACCGTCCAGGCGAAATGCTCCATGTTCTTCGAGTTGATGAAGACCTCGAAGGGACGGCGGCGCCCGGCGATGACGATGTCGTTGATGGTGATGTAGATCGCGTGCTCGCTGTCGGGCCATTTCAGCTTGTAGGTGTTGCCCTCCAGCGCGTGCGGCCGGTCCAGCGGGTCCGACAGATAGACCACATCGGCGCCGGTTTCGGCCTCGGGCGTCTCGTCCGAGCTTTCCGAGACCGTCAGGACCGAGCCCGTCACGTCGTTCGGACGGTAGGTGGTGCAGCCCTTGCAGCCGGATTCGTAGGCCTGCATGTAGACGTCCTTGAAGGCGTCGAAGGCGATATCCTCGGGGCAGTTGATGGTCTTCGAGATCGAGGAATCCACCCAGCTCTGGGCCGCCGCCTGCATCCGCACATGTTCGGAGGGCGACAGCGTCTGGGCATTCACGAAATAATCGGGCAACTCGGCCGCGCCGAACTTGTCGCGCCAGAGCTGGACGGCATAGTCCACGACCTCTTCCTCGGTCCGGCTGCCGTCGCGCTGCAGGACCTTGCGCTTGTAGCTGTAGGCAAAGACCGGCTCGATCCCCGAGGACACGTTGCCGGCATAAAGGCTGATGGTGCCGGTCGGCGCGATGGAGGTCAGCAGGGCGTTGCGGATGCCGTGCTCGGCGATCGCGGCACGGACATCGGCATCCATATGCGCCAAGGCCCCGCTCTCCAGGTATTTCTCGGTATCGAGCAGCGGGAAGGCGCCCTTCTCCTTCGCCAATTGCACCGAGGCCAGATACGCGGCGCGGGCGATCCGGTGCAACCAGCGCGAGGTCTGACGCGCCGCCTCCTCGGACCCGTAGCGGAGGCCCACCATCAGCAGCGCATCCGCAAGCCCGGTCACGCCCAGCCCGATCCGCCGCTTGGCCTGCGCCTCGTGGCGCTGCGCGTCGAGCGCAAAGCGCGAGATGTCGACCACGTTGTCCATCATCCGGACCGCGGTCGCAACCAGCGTCTCAAGCGCCGCCTCGTCCAGCGCGGCCCCCGCCTCGAAGGGCTCCGCCACCAGCCGCGCGAGGTTGATCGAGCCCAGCAGGCAGGCGCCATAGGGCGGCAGGGGCTGCTCGCCGCAGGGGTTCGTCGCCGCGATGGTCTCGCAATAGGCGAGGTTGTTCATCTGGTTGATGCGGTCGATGAAGATCACGCCCGGCTCGGCATAGTCATAGGTCGCGCGCATGATCTTGTTCCACAGATCGCGCGCCTCGACGGTGTGATAGACCTTGCCATCGAATTGCAGCTCCCAGGTGCCGCCCGCCTTCACCGCCTCCATGAAGGCGTCGGTCACCAACACCGAGAGGTTGAAGTTTCTCAGCCGGGCCGGGTCCTGCTTGGCGGTGATGAACTGCTCGATATCGGGGTGGTCGCAGCGCATGGTGGCCATCATCGCGCCCCGGCGCGAGCCTGCCGACATGATCGTGCGGCACATCGCGTCCCAGACATCCATGAAGGACAACGGCCCCGAGGCATCGGCGGCCACACCCTTCACATCCGCGCCCTTGGGGCGGATCGTCGAGAAATCATAGCCGATGCCGCCACCCTGCTGCATGGTCAGCGCGGCCTCTTTCAGCATGTCGAAGATGCCGGCCATGCTGTCGGGGATCGTGCCCATCACGAAGCAGTTGAACAGCGTCACTGCCCGGCCGGTCCCGGCGCCCGCAGTGATCCGGCCCGCAGGCAGGAACTTGAAATCCTCCAGCGCTTCGAAGAACACCTCTTCCCATTTCGCGGGGTCGGCTTCGGCCTGGGCCAGGGCGCGGGCGATCCGGCGCCAGGTGTCTTCGACCGTCCCATCGGCTGGTGCGCCCTCGGCGTCCTTCAGGCGGTACTTCATGTCCCAGATCTGCTCGGCGATGGGGGCTGCGAAACGGCTCATGCGGGGAATCCTCGGGTGCGCGGAGAGGTAGACCAGCATAGGGGCTGAGCCCCGGCAGTGCAACCGCTCCACTGCCCGTATATGCGCCGGAACCGCTTGAACTCCGCTACGGCTAGCTTAGGTTGGGTTTTCGTCAACAGAATCTGGTGGGAACAGGATGGCCGGGGGCCATGTCAATCTGGTGAAGCTCTGCGTCGGTGCGGACCGGGTCGAGGACCTGATCGACTGGCAGACCGCACGCCGTGCCGCCCTGCCCGACGGCCTGCCGCGGCACGTCACCCGGATGTGGCCGAAACGCGCGGCCGACCTGCTCGACGGCGGTTCGCTTTACTGGGTCTTCAAGGGCGCGATCCTCGCCCGCCAGCGCGTTCTCAGGCTCGACGAGGTCATTGGCGAGGACGGGGTGTCGCGCTGTGCCATCGTGCTCGACCCCGAGGTGATCCGCACCGAGGCGGTGCCGCGCCGCCCGTTCCAGGGCTGGCGCTATCTCGAGGCCGACGACGCGCCGCGCGACCTGCCCGCCGCGCGTCCCGACGAGGACGATTTGCCGCCGCAGCTGATGGCGGCGCTGGCCGAAATCGGCGTGCGGTAAGGTCGGCCCGGGGCCTGCGCGATCAGCGCGCCAGCAACGCATCGGTATCGCGGGCCTCTGGCAGGCTCGACTGGCTGCCGATCCGGGTGCAGGCGATGGCGGCGGCCGCCGCCGCGCGGCGCAGCGCCGCCTCGGGCGTCTCTCCCCGGTCAAGCGCGGCGGCAAAGACGCCGACGAAACAGTCCCCGGCGGCGGTGGTGTCCTTGGGTGTGCAGGCGACCGCCGGGATCGAAATCTCCTGTCCCTGCCAGCACAGTTCGGCCCCCTCGCCGCCCAGCGTGCGCAGGATGCCCGCGCCCGAGGCGTCGGCCAGCGCACGCGGATCAGGCGCGCAACCCAGCCAGCCCGCCATCGCCGCCGCCTCGTCCTCGTTGACGACGATCAGATCGCAAAGCCCCAGCACTTCGGGGTCGAGCCGGTAGGCCGGGGCGAGGTTCAGGATCGACAGCGCCCGCGCCGGGCGGCAGCGCCGGATCAGCCGGGCGATCTCGGCCGGGTCGTTCTCCATCTGCAACAGCAGGAGCGAGGCCCGGTCCAGCAGCGCGTCCTCGACGCTGTCCGACGATGCTGCCAGATTGGCCCCGCCCGCGACCACGATCTCGTTCCGGCCTTCGGGATCGCGATGGATCGCGGCACAGCCGGTGGGCGCCTCCAGCCGGGCCACGCGCGTCAGATCGACCCGGCCCGTCAGTCCGGCCAGCGCGACCTCGGCCAACGCGTCCTGTCCGACAGCCCCAGCCATCGCCACCTCGGCGCCGTCAAGCGCGGCGGCCAGCGCCTGATTGGCGCCCTTGCCGCCCGCCTCGGTGGTGAAGCCCTGCGCCATCAGGGTCTGGCCGGGCTGCGGCAGCGTCTCGACCGCAAAGATCAGGTCGGCATTCAGAGAACCGAAGGTGACGATCATGCGACGGCCTCGCTTTCATGAATCTGAACGAAATGCCCCTCTCCGACCTCGCGGTAAAGCCGTTTCGGCGCCACGTAACCGGCCGGGCGATAGGGGCTGCGGATCTCGTCGCCCGCCACCACCCGGCGGCTGCGGCGCGACGGGTCGGCGACCGGCACCGCGGCGATCAGCTTGCGGGTATAGGGGTGCTGAGGGGTCTCGAAGACGGCGGCGCGCGGCCCGATCTCGACGATCTCGCCCAGATACATCACCGCGACCCGGTGGCTGATGCGTTCGACCACAGCCATGTCATGGCTGATGAAGAGATAACCAAGCCCGTAGCGTTCCTGCAGATCCAGCATCAGGTTGATGACCTGCGCCTTCACCGACACGTCCAGCGCCGAGACGGATTCGTCGGCGACGATCAGCTTGGGCTCCAGCGCCAGCGCCCGGGCGATGCAGATCCGCTGACGCTGCCCGCCCGAGAATTCATGCGGGAAACGCTGCATCATCTCGCCCGACAGCCCGACCCGCTCCAGCAGGCCGGCCACCCGCGCGGGCGCCTCGCGACGGGACACGAGCCCGTGCACGATCATCGGTTCGGCGATGGCCTCGCCGATGCGGATGCGCGGATTTAGGCTTTCGAACGGGTCCTGAAAGATCATCTGCACGTCGCGGCGGATCTTCGTCAGCTCCGAATGCCCGGCCCCGCGCACGTCATGCCCGTCCATCCCGACAGTGCCGCCTGACGGCTCTTCCAGCCGGATCAGCGACCGGCCGGTGGTCGACTTGCCGCAGCCGCTTTCGCCGACCAGCGACAGCGTCTCGCCCTGGCGCAGCTCGAACGAGATGTCCTCGACCGCATGGATCCGGCCCACGACCCGGCGCAGGATGCCCTTGCGGACCGGAAAGCGGGTGACGAGATTGTCGACCTTCAGCACCGGGGGGTCATTCACGCGCACGGTATCGGCGGTGGGCGGCGGCGGCGCGATCTCGCCCGTCGCCATGTCGACCCGCGGAAAGCGCAGCGGCCGGTCCTGCCCCGCCATGGCGCCAAGCTGCGGCACCGCCGACAGCAGCGCCCGGGAATAGGGGTGTCTCGCCTCGCGGAAGATCGCCTCGGTCGTGGCCCTCTCGACCACCTCGCCGCGATACATCACGACGGTCCGGTCCGAGATCTCGGCCACCACCCCCATGTCATGGGTGATGAAGAGGACCGACATGCCCTCTTCCTCCTGCAAGGTCTTGATCAGCTCGAGGATCTGCGCCTGGATCGTGACGTCGAGCGCGGTGGTCGGCTCGTCGGCGATCAACAGACGGGGGGCGCAGGCCAGCGCGATAGCGATCACCACGCGCTGACGCATCCCACCCGAGAAGTTCATCGGATACTCGCCCAGCCGCGCCGCCGCCGAGGGGATGCGCACCCGGTCCAGAAGCCGCACCGCCTCGGCCTCGGCCTCGGCGCCGTCAAGCCCGCGATGCTGGCGCAGCACCTCGGTGATCTGGTTGCCGATCTTGAGCACCGGGTTCAGCGAGGTCATCGGCTCCTGGAAGATCATGCCGATCCGGTTGCCCCGGATCGCCTGCATCCGGTCGAGCGGCCGGGCCAGCAGGTCCTCGCCCTCGAACTCGATCCGGCCGCTGCTGCGCGCATTGCCGGGCGGCAGCAGGCGCATGATCGACATCGCGGTCACGCTTTTGCCAGAGCCGGACTCGCCCACCACGGCGACGGTCTCCTGCGGGCCGATATCGAAGCTGACATCGCGAACGACGCTCCGCCACTGGCCATCGACGCGGAAGGAGGTGGTCAGGTCCTGAACCGAAAGAACGGGGTCCGCCATGAGTCAGCCCTCCCTGCGGGGATTGAGGATGTCGCGCAGCGAGTCGCCGATGAGGTTGATCGAGACGATCAGCACAAGAAGCGCGAGGCCCGGGTAAAAGCTGATCCAGTAATCGCCCGACAGCAGGTATTCGTAGCCGTTCGAGACCAGCAGCCCCAGCGAGGGCTCGGTCACCGGCAGGCCGATCCCGAGAAAGCTCAGCGTGGCTTCCAGCATGATCGCATAGGCCACGCGCATGGTGGCGACGACGATCAGCGGCGGCAGGCAGTTCGGCAGGATGTGACGGAAGAGGATGCGCCGGTCGGGCAGCGCCATCGAGCGCGCGGCATCGACATAGGCGCGCTTGCGTTCGACCAGCGCCGAGCCCCGGACGGTGCGCGCGTAATAGGCCCATTGGGTGACCACCAGCGCGAGGATGATCTTGTCGACCCCCTGCCCGAGGATCGCGAGGAAGATCAGCGCGATCAGGATCGCCGGAAAGCTCAGCTGGATATCGACGATCCGCATCAGGAAGGCGTCGGTCCGCCCGCCGGCATAGGCGCTGAACAGCCCCACCGAGGCACCGATGGCCAGCGCGATGGCGGCACTGGCGATCCCCACCAGAAGGCTGGTCCTCAGCCCGAACAGGATCGCGCTGAACAGGTCGCGGCCCTGATCGTCGGTCCCCAGCAGGTAGATCATGCCGGTCATGCTTTGCGATCCGGGGGCCAGACGGCCATCCATGATGTCAAGCTGGGCAAGATCGTAGGGGTCCTGCGGCGCGATCAGCGGCGCGAAGACCGCGCCGATCACCAGCAGCGTGACGACCAGAAGGCCGATCAGCGCCAGCGGGTCGCGCAGAAGCTTGCCCAGCGTCTGGCGGAAGGGCGAGACCGAAGCGGACGCCGCGGCGGCATCCGCATGGACGGAACGGGCGGTTTCGGACGGGGCGGCCATCTCAGTTGCCCTCCAGCCGGACGCGCGGATCGACGATGGAATACAGGATGTCGACGGTAAGGTTGATGAGGCTGAACATCACGACCGTGATCATCAGGTAGGCCAGGATCACCGGCCGGTCGAGCACGGCGATGGAATCGATGATCAGCTTGCCCATGCCGGGCCAGGCGAAGATCGTCTCGGTCACCACAGCGAAGGCGATCAGCGAGCCGAGTTCCAGCCCGATCACGGTGATCAGCGGAATGAGCGTGTTCTTCAGCACATGGACGACCACGATGCGCCCCTCGGGCAGACCCTTGGCGCGGGCGAAGCGCACGAAGTCGAGCTGCATCGTCTCGAGCACGCCCGCCCGGGTGATGCGGATCACCAGCGAGATCTTGAACAGCGCCAGGTTGAAGGCCGGCAGCGCGATATGCGCGAGCCCGTCGAGGGTGAACAGGCTCAGCGACACGCCGAACACATCGACAGTGTCGCCGCGTCCCGACGAGGGCAGCCAGCCCAGCTGGACCGCGAAGACCATGATCATCACAAGCCCGATCCAGAAGGTCGGCAGCGAGAAGCCCAGGATCGAGAAGGCCATGATCGACTTCGCCAATATGCCGTTCGGCCTGAGCCCGGCATAGACCCCCAGTGGCAGCCCAAGCGCCAGCGCCATGACAAGGGCCGCTGCCGCCAGTTCCAGCGTCGCGGGCATGCGCTGCAGGATCAGGTGCAGCGCGGGCTGGTTGTAGACGAAGGAATTACCCAGATCGCCCGACAGCGCGTTCTTGAGGAAAATCCCGTATTGCACCCAGACCGGCTGATCGAGCCCGAAGGACCGGATCACCTCCAGCCGCTCGGCCGGGGTCGCGGTCGGGCTCAGCAGCACGTCGACCGGGTTGCCGACCATGTGCAGCCCGCCGAAGACCAGCACCGACATGACGAACAGCGTCACCAGCGTCTGCACCAACCGGCTGAAGAGATATCCGCTCATTCCGCCTTCCCTTTCTGCGTCCCCGCGCCCGGCCCGCGATGTCCAGCCCGGCCCGACGCGGCGATCCTCTCGGATACCAGCGCGATATAGCCCGGCTCGTCCACCCCGGTCATGACCGCCGCGCGCGGCGACGGCGCGGCGAAATCGGCAAAGGTCTGACCGATCGTCGGACCGGTCAGCTGAACCTCGACCCGGGCCGGACGCCCGGTGAACAGCCCCGGCCGCAGCAGCCAGGCCACGGTCATCGCGTCGTGCAGCGGCCCGCCCAGACGGCCGTATCGGGCCGGGTCGCTGCGGTCGTATTCGGTCAAGAGGTTGGCCAGCGCCCGCCCCCCCTCGCAGCCGCTGGCGCGGAAGGCCGCGACATGGCTTTCGGTAAAAAGCGCCTTCGTGGTCACGTCCAGGGGGAACAGCACCAGAGGCACGCCCGACCCGAAGACGATGGCGGCCGCATGGGGGTCGGCAAGCATGTTGAACTCGGCCCAGGGGCTGCGATGGCCGGACGCGTGAAAGGTTCCCCCCATGCAGACGATCCGGCGGATGCCGCGCGCCACTTCCGGATGCAGCCGCAGCGCCAGCGCGATATTGGTCAGCGGCCCGATGGCACAGATCGTCAGCGGGGACTGGATCCGCGCCGCCGCCCGGGCCATGCGCGCAATGAAGCGCACGGCATTCTCGGCCGCGGGCTCGACCCGGCCCATCCCGACCAGCTGCGCCGGAAAGGCGCCTATCTCGGCATATTTGCCGAAGATCTGATCGCGCAGAAGCGGCGCCCGCGCCCCGGCCATCACCGGCACATCCGGGCGCCTCGCCAGCCCGACGATCCGGCAGGCATTGGTCAGCGTCGCCGACAGCGTGACATTCCCCGCAACCGTCGTGACCCCAAGAACATCGAGTTCGGGCGAGCCCAGCGCCATCAGGATCGCCGCCGCGTCATCGACGCCCGGATCGCAGTCGATGATGATCCGGGTGGGGCTCATGCGGCGCCACGCATCTCGTACTGTGTCAGAAGCCCGAGATAGAGATCGATGACGCCCTCGGCATCGACCTTGAGGACGATATCGGCATTGGCGGGCGCGCCCGACTGGCCGTACCAGTCGGCCACGGTCTGGCCGAGGCAAAGCGGGCTTTCGGTTTCGACGAAGATCCGGGCAGGCCGCGTCTCGAACAGGTCGGGACGCAGCAGGAAGGCGGTGACCAGAGGGTCGTGCAGCGGCCCCCCGCGCGTGCCGTAACGCTTCGGGTCGTTGCGGTCCCAGGACGCCATCAGCCCGGCCATCGCCGCCGAAATCCGTCCGCTGGCCCCCACGAACCGGGCCACATGTTCGGGGCGCAGGATCACCTGATGGGTGGCATCCAGCCCAAGCACGGTCATCGGCAGCCCGGCGGCAAACACGACCGCGGCCGCATGCGGATCGGCCAGCATGTTGAATTCGGAGGTCAGCGACCGGTTGCCGGGCGCATGGAACGCCCCGCCCATCATCACGACCCGCTCGATGCCCCCGGCGATGTCGGGCGCGATCCGAAGCGCCAGTGCCAGATTGGTCAGCGGCCCCAGACAGCACAGCGTGATCTTGGGCCCCTCCTCCCGCACCGCGCGGCCCAGATGATCGATCAGCGCCTCGACCGCGCCGGTCGGCTCGGGCCGCTTCTGCGGCTCGGGAAGCCGCGCCGCGCCAAGCCCGGTCTCGCCATGGAAAAGCCCGTGGATTGGATCGCGGCAGAGCGGCCTTGCGGCGCCCGGATGCACCGGAATGTCGTTCCGGCCGCCCAGTTCGCAGATCTGCAGCGCATTGCGCAGCGTCCGGTCCAGCGGCTGGTTGCCGCAGACCGGCAGGATCGCCCGGATATCGAGCTCGGGCGCGACGAAGGCGCCCAAAAGCGCAATGCTGTCGTCGATTCCGGGATCGCAGTCGAAGATGACAGGAAGAGAAGCCGTCATGGGAGTGCCGTCCATCGAAGAGGTGAACCCGGCGGGGCCGGTCACAGGGCGCCGATGGCGCCAAGCGCCTCGGCAAGTTCGTCGCGGGCCGCCGCGTCGAGCGGGACCTGCGGGGCGACCGGGTCGCCCACGTCGAAGCCCTGCAACTCGAGCGCGGCCTTGATGCAGGCCGCCAGCGAATGGCGGGCGAAAAGCTCGTTGATGCGCCAGAGCGAACGCTGCACCTCCATCGCCCGCGCCCAGTCGCCCGCGCGGGCCGCGTCGTACAGCGCGATGCTCTGCTCGGGGACGATGCAGGCCGGACCCGCCATCCAGCCGACGCCGCCGATCAGCATCACGCAGGCCGGGATATGGGCCGAAGCGGCGAAGACCTCGATCCGGTCGCCGCAGCGGTTCAGGATCGACAGAAGCCGCCCGGTATTGGACGAGGCATCCTTGATGTAGCGGATGTTCGGCACCCGGCTCAGCCGGTCGATCACCGGCAGCGTCAGGTCCGAGCGCTGGAAGTTCGGATTGGTGTAAAGCACCACCGGCAGGCCCTCGGCGGCCTCGGCGATGGCGGTGAAATAGGCCTCGACGCCCGCCTCGCCGACCGGGAAATAGGCCTCGAGGATCGCGAGGATGCCGTCGGCCCCGGCGGCGACCATGGCGCGCGTCTGCGCCACCGCATCTGCCGTCGAGGTGGAGGCGACGCCCGGCACCACCGGCACCCGTCCCTTCGCCGCGCGGATCGTGGCCGTCGCGACGGCAAGCCGCTGATCGTTCGAGAGATAGGCGAATTCGCCGGTGCTGCCGAGCGGCGCGAGCCCGTGAACCCCCGCCGCGATCAGCCGCTCGACAAGCGCGGCCAGAACGTCCTCCCGGACCCCGCCCGACGCGTCGAGCGGGGAGACCAGATAGGGAAAGACGCCGCGAAAGGCCGGGCCCGCATCCGCGCTCATTCCGGGCGGACCTCATAGGCCAGCGTGTAGCCGTCGGACCGGCCCGGATAGTCGATCCCGTCCTCGAGCGCCCAGGTATTGGCGAGGTAAAAGACCGGGATCACGCCAAGGTCGGTCATCGCGATGCGGGTGGCCTTTTGCAGCAGCTCGCGGCGGGTCGCATCGTCGAGGGTCTGGCGCGCCTGCTGCAGGGTCGCGTCGAACTCGGGGTTGGAATAGCGCCCGCGGTTGCCGCGCCCGGCGCTGTCGCCATAGGTTTCCAGAAGCGGCCCCAGCACGCCCGAGGCCTCGCCGGTCTCGACCGCGGCCCCACCCATGATGAAGCTGAATTCGAGGTTCGAGGCGCGCGAGAAATAGACGCTGGCGGGCAGGGTCTCGACCGAGGTGTCGATGCCGATCCGGCTGAAGAACTGGCCGATGGCCTGGGCCACGCGACTGTCATTGGGATAGCGGTCGTTCGAGGCGTGGAAGGTCAGCTTGAACCCGTCCGGATAGCCCGCCTCGGCCAGCAGTTCCTTGGCCTTCGCCGGATCGTAGGGATCGACCTTGATCGACGGGTCGTAGCCGAAATAGCCTTCGGGCACGAGCTGGCCCGCGGGCACGCCCTGGCCGTCCATGATCCGGTCGACGATGGCCTCGCGGTTCAGCGACAGCGACAGCGCCCGGCGGACCCGTGCGTCGCGCAGCGGGTTCTTGCCGTCAGGCCCGGTGGCGAAGGGCGACACCTCGCGGCCCTGATCCATGTGCAGATACATCACCCGGTTGCCCGCGACCGAGACCACCTTGAGATCGTCGGAAGATTTCAGGCGGCGGGTATCGGCGGTCGGGATGCTCTCGATCATGTCGACATCGCCCGACAGCATCGCCGCGACCCGGGCGCTGTTGTTCTTGAAGATCTTGAAGGTCACGTCTTCCCAGGCGGCGGGACCGGCCCAGTACGCGTCGTTGCGGGCGACCTTGACCTCGCTGTCCGGCACCCAGGACACGAACCTGAACGGCCCGGTGCCGATCACACCCTTGCCCGCGTTCATCTCTTCGGTCGTGACCTCGGCATCCTCGGCGGGCAGGATCGCGATCCGGCTGAGATCGTTCGGCAAAAGCGGCGTCGGCTCGGCCGTGGTGATCCGCACGGTCAGCGGATCCACCGCCTCGACCGAGGTGATCGCCTTGACATAGGGCATGAAGGAACTGGGGCTGTTCTTCGAGGCCAGCGGAACCCGGTTGAGGCTGGCCACCACATCCTCGGCGGTGAAATCGCTGCCGTCGTGGAACTTGACGCCCTCGCGCAGTTTGAATTCCCAGGTGGTGTCGTCGATCACGCTCCAGGAGACGGCCAGCGCCGGCTGGATCTGCTGCTTGTCGTCCTGGTTGACCAGCCCGTCGAAGATGTTGCGCGCCATCGCGCTGTTCGGGCCGACGACATAGAATTGCGGGTCCATCGAGGTGGTCGAGGCCGCCAGACCGATGGTCAGCGCCTGCGCCGACACGAGGCTGGGCGCAAGGGCGGCGAAGGCCGCGAGGATGGCCGCCGAGGCAACGTGTTTCATCCGGATAGTCCTCCGTATCACAGGGGCGCGGCTCACAAGGGCGACCCGTGTCTTCCGCGCAGGGCCGATCAAAAATTAGCCATTTCGGGAATCGGCATGAAATTGTATTTAGTGTCTGCATCATGCCTGAATGTTATACAGGAATAAGATCATGCGGTTGCGCCACCGGCAGATCGAGGCGTTTCGAAGCGTGATGATGACCGGCGGCATCACCTCGGCCGCTGCTGCCATGCACGTCACCCAGCCCGCGGTGAGTCGTCTGATCCGCGACCTCGAGGACACCATCGGGCTGTCGCTGTTTCAGCGGCGCGGCGCCCGGCTCGATCCGACGCCCGAGGCGACGCTGCTTTATCGCGAGGTCGAACGGCTTTATCTCGGGCTCGACCAGATCGCCCAGGCCGCCGAGGACATCCGCGATCACAAGAACGTCGTGATCCGGATCGGCACCGTCACCTCCCTGGTGCGCCCCTATCTGCAACGCGCCATCCGAGAGGTGATCGGCGACCGCCGCGACGTGCCGCTGGTGATCGATGTCGAAAACAGCCGCCACATCTGGGACATGGTCGAGAATGCGCAATACGACATCGGCTTCGTCTATCGCCGCCAGCGCATGGATGCCCGCGCCCAGCGCCTGCGCCAGATGACGGCGGTCGCCGCAGTGCCGCCCGGCCATCCGCTGGCCGGACGCGCGGTCTGTACCCCCGACGATCTCGCAGGCGAGAGGCTGCTGATCCCGGGACGGAACTCGCCGGTCCGGCTCGCGCTCGACACCGCGCTGGCGCAGGCCACCGCCGCGCCCGCCAGCCTCGTCGAAAGCTCGATGCTGAACTGCTGCCATTTCGCGGCTGACGGGATGGGGATCGCGATCGTCGACGAAATCTCGATCCGCGCGGCCGGAGTCGCCCTGGTCGGCATTCCTTTCCTGCCGGGAATCGGCGTCGGCTATTACGCGATCCGTCCGCCCGGGGCGCATCGCATCGCCATTCTCGACGCCATCGTGCAGCATGTGCAGGGCCAGCTGGCCGTACCCGCCAAAGACTGACGGCACAGACTGGGGGGCGGGGTCGCGCGAAACCGGTTCCCACCGCCTTCCGACATCTCTAGGCTGCAAGCACATGATTTGCGTCAAGGATCGCGGGCCGAAGCGCTGCGATGCTCGGCGTCAGGCGGGGAGGTGCCGAAGCGATGTATGCCAATATTCTTGTTCCCGTGGCGGTGGACCATGCGCCCGATCTGGCCGATGTGCTGGAGATCGCGCGGCGGCTGCGTGCCGCGGACGGGACGATCACGGTCTTGACCGTGGCCGAGGCGATCCCGCCCTACATGGCGCAATATCTTCCCGAAGGGCAGGAAGCAGAGACCCGCGCGACGATCAGGGCGGAACTGACCGGCGCGCTGGCGGGTGTCGGCGATGTCGAGATCCGGGTGGTGACCGGCCATGCCGGGATGACCATCGTCGACTATGCCGAACGCCATGGCGTCGACTGCATCGTCATGCATTCGCACCGGCCCGAACTGAAGGACTATTTCCTCGGCTCGACCGCCGCCCGCGTGGTGCGCCACGCCCCTTGCGCCGTTCACGTCGTGCGCTGAGCACCAACCCGACCCAGGACAGATCGGAGACCACCATGCCCCAGATCACCCCCCAGGCAGACCTGCAGACCATCATCACCACCTTCGAGGTGACGCCCGGCACCTGCCAGGACCTGCTGGACGAGTTGCAGACGGCGCTGGCCGAGTTCATCTCGAAGCAACCCGGCTTCATCGGCGCGGCGCTGCATGTGAACGACGCCCAGACCCGGATCGCAAACTATTCGCAATGGCGGCGGCGCGAGGATTTCCAGGCGATGCTGCGCAGCGACGAGATGCGGGTGCGCACCCGGCGCTTTGCCGACCTGTGCAAGAGCTTCGAGCCGGTGATGTACGAGGTCGCCGCCAGCTTCGACTGACGCGGCGGCGTCACCGGGCGGTCAACCTTTCGCTAACGCCTTGGAGCCAAGCCTGAGGCCGGAAGCGTGCATCAACGAATGAGGCAAAAGGGGGATGTTGCCATGACACCCGTCCTTCCCGCCGCTGCGGCGGCTCTGGCGCTGTGCCTGTCATCGGGCGCGGCCAAGGCTGATGATCTTCTGGAAGAATACGTGGCCACTATCGGCCCTAAGGATCTCTACAATTCCAAGGGGGCGCGGCTGACCGCGCCCTGGCAGGTGCTGCGTCAGGACCGCGCCAATTTCCACCGCTTCGGGCGGCGCGACCCCGGCGACCGGGGCGACCGCTTCTTCGCCAGCGCCGAGAACCGCGGTGCCATGGAACAGATGGTGATGCGCGGCAGCATCGACCCGGCCGCCGCGCGCGACCTGATGGCCGGAGGCGCCACCGTGGTGGTCCGGATCTGGGGTCAGAACGGGCGCGGCGACCGCGTCACGGTCGGCGTGTCGCGCTGAGCGCCAGCGCCTTGGCGACCGCCGCTGCCTCGCGCAGCAATCGCATGGCGTGACGGCCGGGTGGCCCCGCCGGGCGCGCGGGGCTGTCGGCATCGGCCTCGATCCCGGCCCGCCGCGCCAGAAACAGCGCCCGGGGCGCGTGATAGCCATCGGTGACCAGCGTCACCCGCGCGATGCCCCGCGCCGCGAGGATCGGGCGGCAGAAAGCCAGGTTCTCGGCGGTGCTCCGCGCCCGGCTCTCGCAGATCAGCCGGTCGGGCGGCACGCCCGCAGCCCGGCAGATCGCCACGATCGCCTCGGCCTCGCCGCCCGCGCCCGAGGCCAGGATCAACGCCTCGGGGGCCGCGCGCCACAGGGCCGCCGCATGCTCGGCCCGGCGGATCAGCGCCGGACCCGGCTGGCCGGGCGCCCGCATCGCCGCCCCGAGAACGAGAAAGGCTCTGGTCATGCCCCGAGCCTGCCGCGCCCGGGCGGCGCCGTCAATTCGCGCGCCGGCCCCGGGCCGGGCCAGACGGCTTGCGGCCCCGGCGCGCCGGGCTATTTGCCGACCATGGTCCTGCTGCCCGAAGATGTCCGCGCCTATCCCCGTCCGCCCGCGCTCGAACCCGTTGGCGAGACGCTTGAGGTCGTGTTCGGCGGCGCGCTTGTCGCGCGGACCCGGCGCGGTCTGCGCGTGCTCGAAACCCACCACGCCCCGACCTATTACTTTCCGCCCGAGGACGTGGCGCCCGGGGTGCTGCGGCCGGGCGCGGGGCGAAGCTTCTGCGAATGGAAGGGCCGGGCGGCCTATTTCGACCTGACCGCGGGCGGGCGCACCGCGCCGGGCGCGGGCTGGAGCTATCCGGACCCGACCCCCGCCTTCGCGGCGCTGAGGGACCATGTCGCCTTCTATGCCGGGAAGGTCGAGGCCTGCCGCGTCGGCGGCGTCGCCGCGACACCGCAGCCGGGCGGGTTCTATGGCGGCTGGGTCACGCCCAACCTTTTGGGCATCGTCAAGGGCGGCCCCGGCACCGAGGGCTGGTAGGATTCAGTCGGCCAGCGCGGCCAGAACCTCTTCGGCCAGCGCGTCGATCTCGTCCGAGGCGGGGCCCTTGCGACCCGCCTCCTGCACGCCTAGGCCGCGGCCCAGCGTTTCGGCATAGGTCACGCGATTGGCCAGCCGCACAGCCGCCAGCGCCGCATCCATGCCGCCCGCCGTCTCGGCCACCTCGGCAGCAAGCCGGGTATTGGCTTTCAGCCGGTTCAGAACCACGATCGCGGGCTTGTCCTCGCGCCGGGCCAGATCCAGCACGCCCTCGGTCGCCCAAAGATCGACATGCGAGGCCGCGACCGGCACCAGCACCAGATCGGCGGCACGGAGTGCCGGGCGCAGATCGCTGTCGGCCTTGGGCGGCGTATCGATCAGCACCACGTCATGGGCGCGGGCCAGCTTGGCGGTCTCGTAGCCGACGCCCCAGGCCGACGCGGTCGAGAATTCCATGTCGGGCGCCTCGCGCCCTTCCAGCCGGGCCATGAACCAGCGGCCGAGGCTGCCCTGAGGATCGGTGTCGATCAGCGCGACGGCCATGCCCCGGCGCCGGAAGGCCACGGCGAGATTGGCCGCAAGCGTGGTCTTGCCCGACCCGCCCTTCTGCTGGGCGATGGTGATGATCGTGCCAGCCATGTGCTCCCCCCGTCTGCCATGCCGCGCCGCAGAATACCGCAGCGCGCGAGGATGCACAGCCCCAATCCGCGCGGGCTCGATCCGCCCGAAAGGGCCTTTCTGTGCCGCCCCGGCCACAACGGGGGACGCGCCGCATGCCCTGGCATCAGGCCGGGCGCGGGGTCGGCCGCCCCGTGCTAGGCTCGCGTCAGGCTTGTGCTTAACCCTAGGTTAACCATGTTTGACCGAAGCTCTCGGCGAAAGGAGCCCGCGATGCACCCCGGCGGTCCCCCTGCGTCCCGTCCGTCGCACGGCGCCCGGATCGCTCCGGCGGCCCTGGCGGCTCTTGCCCTTGCGCAACCGGTCTCGGCCGGGGCTTGGCTGAAGGAAAAGGGTGCAGGCCTTCTGTCCTTTTCCTACGAGGCGGATCGCGACCGGACCTATGGCAGCCAGTGGGGCTACGGCTCGCTTTACGGCGAATACGGGCTGACGCCCAAGCTGACGCTGGGGCTCGACGCGGGCCAGGGCGATGACGCCGACGACTGGAAGGCGATCCTGTTCCTGCGGTTCGGGTCCGGGATCGGCTGGCTGCCGGGGCGGCTTGCGACCGAATTCGGGGCCGGGGCGACGGGCGCGCCGGGCGGGCTGACCGAGCCGGTGATCCGGACGGGCCTGAGCTGGGGCACCGGTTTCACCACCCCCGACGGCAGCGGCTGGATCAATCTGGACGCCCGCACCGATACCCGCCCGCAAAGCGCGCTGGTCGATTACAAGCTCGACATCACGCTGGGCGTCATGCCCAACCCACGGACCCAGCTGACGCTGGAGCTGTGGGGCGAGGACACCGCCACCGAACCGCGGACGGTCAAGCTGTCGCCCGCCGTCTCGCGCCGGATCGGAAAGGGCACCTGGCTGCGGCTGGGGGGAATCGTCGGGGTCCATAACGACCCGTCGATCGGCCTGGTGGTCGGCAGCCGGATCGAATTCTGACCGCTTCTGGCAACAGTGCGCGCCCTTGGCGGTCGCTGTCTCCTGCTCCAAGGGCAATTGCGCGAGGGCTTTGACGCCCCTCCGGCGCTCTGGCAAACTGACATCGTCTATCTGCGTCTTGGTGGGGGCCATGGCAGATGTGACCGGACCGAAAGGAACGATCGCATGGGAACCCACTACGGTGGCAGCTCCAGCTTTGTCCCGCCGCAGGCCCTGGCCGCGTCTTTTGCCGCCGCGCCGCAACCGGCGATGCGCCGCTACGAAGTCCGCGGGATGACCCCGGACGGCACACCCCAGGATTTTGCCCGCGCCATGCCCGCCGACCCGCATGTCGACGAGGCGTTCTGCGCCTTTGCGCACGGCACCCTGATCGCCACCCCGCAAGGCCCGGTCGCGGTCGAGGATCTGGCGCCCGGCATGACCGTCGAGACCGCCGGAGCCGGGCGGCAGCCGCTGCTTTGGATCGGATCGACCGTTCTGACTCCGCCGACCGACCGGCGCGGCGAGATCCCGGTTCTGACCCGGATCACCGCCGACAGCCTGGGGCTGGGGCGGCCGATGCCCGATCTCGTGCTGGGGCCCCGGGCGCGGATGCTGGTCCGCCATCCGGGCTGCCGCGCCCTGACGGGAACGGATGCCGCCTTCGCCCCGGCCACCGGCTTCGTCGACGGCATGGCGCTGATCGCGCTGCGCGTCGTGCGGCCGACCCGCGTCTTCCATCTGGCGCTGAGCGGCCAGCAGGTGCTGCTGGCCAATGGCGTCGAGGTGGAAAGCTATCACCCCGGCGAGAACGCCAGCATCCTGATCGACAATGCCAACCGGATGCGGTTTCTGTCGCTCTTTCCCCATGTCAGCGGATTTTCCGGATTCGGCGCGATGTCGGTCGCGCGCCTGACCGCCTTCGAACTGGACGGGCTGAACGCCGCCTGATCCCTGCCGTCACCGGAACGGGCCGACCGACGACCCGACCCGGGCACCCTTGGTCAGGCGCTTTTGCTCAGCCGTGCCTCGAGCACGTCGAAGGGCACGCCCGGTTCATCCTTGGCGCAGCGGATCACCAGCGAGGTCTTGACGCTGGCCACGTTCTCGGCGGCGGTCAGTTCCTCAGTCAGGAAGCTCTGGAAGGTCGAGAGGTCGGGCGCCACGCATTTCAGGATGAAATCGACCTCGCCGTTCAGCATATGACATTCGCGGACCAGCGGCCAGGCGCGACAGCGCGCCTCGAACCGGGACAGATCGGCCTCGGCCTGGCTTTGCAGACCGACCATGGCGAAGACCTGAACCTCGAAGCCCAGTTCGCGGGTGTTGATATCGGCGTGATAGCCACGGATGAACCCGGCCTCTTCCAGGGTGCGCACCCGGCGCAGGCAGGGCGGAGCCGAAATCCCGACGCGTCGGGCCAGTTCGACATTGGTCATCCGCCCGTCCGCCTGCAGTTCGGCAAGAATCTTGCGGTCGATGGCGTCAAGTCGGCTGCCGGGCATGGCTGCTCCTTCGGTTCTTTTTTCGCGGATCATATGCTTGCGCGCCCCTCCGCGCAATAATATTTCCCGGCCGCGCAAGATATATAAATTTCCCGGGCCCGGCCCGCAACGCAGATCGCGATCTGCAGACCGGCAGGGCCAACGGGAGCGCATCGGCACCCGTAGCGCCAGCCGGACCGGGCGGCAATACCGAAAACCGGCCGAATAGGCTCGAATCGCTTGCCGCAACGAGAACATTCGGCGAGGCTTGCCGTAGGGGTATGCTAGGGGGGTACATCCCGTTTCGGGAAAATTGTTATCTTTGCTGCCCCTTCCATTATTGTAGGAAGGAACATCATTATGAATACGAAAAGTGCCCTCAAGGGGGCAACCACGGCAGTCTGCATTCTGTTTGGCGCAGGGGCCTCCAGCGCTGCCGTCATCGACCTCGGCTTCGTGCTGGACGGGTCGGGCAGCGTGAGTTCATCGGACTTCAGCAGCGCGGCATCGGCCCTGTCGGCCGCTCTGTCGCAAATCCCGACCAGCGGCGAAAACCAGTACCGCGTGGCGGTGACCTCTTACGGCTACGGGTCCTACACGGCCGTCCCGCCGACGATCGTGACCGCGGCGAATATCGCCTCGATCCAGACCCAGGTGCTGAGCGCCTACAAGGACAACGGCGGAACCGACACCGCCGGGGCCATTACCTACATCACCAATCTTTTCGTCAACGACGGCGGGCTCGGCGCCACCAGCCTGATCAACATCACCACGGACGGGTCTCCGAACTCGCAGTCCGCTACCGAAGCCGCCGCGCTGGCCGCGCATACCTCGGGTATCGACGGGATCAGCTTCGAGGCGGTCGGCAGCGGCGTCAGCAGTTCTTCCGCGCAAGGCTACATGGCACGGATCGCGGGGCTGGGCACCAGCGGTGATGCGGATGCCGGGGTGATCGCGACCGATCTCGACAACCTGCCGAACGCGACGACGACGGGCTTCGTGATCCCGGTCGCCAATTTCACCGCCTATGGCGCGGCGATCGAGGCGAAGATCGGTCAGGTGATCGACGATACCGGCGGCAATACCGGCGTGGTTCCGCTGCCAGCGGCGATGCCGATGCTGCTGGCCGGGCTCGGCGCCTTCGGCTTCCTCCGCCGCCGCGGCGCCGCGGCCTGACCCAGCCGCCGGCCTGTCCCGCAATCGGGGCGCGGCCGAACGGCCTGAACGCGACATGGGAAGGCCCGCGTCACCGCGCGGGCCTTTCCTGTCTTCGGTCCGGTCCGCAGGCGACCGTCACTCGGCCCGCTCGATCCGGACGAAAAGCTCGCGCTCGGCAACCCAGACGCCGTAGGACGTCACCACCTCGGCCTGGGTCAGCCCGTCATGGTTGGCCGGTGCCTGTGCCGGAGCCACATCGCGCGAGGGCCAGATCCAGGCCCCGCAGGGCCGCCGCGCGCCGCAGGCCGCCCGGCCCGCCTCGGCAAAGGTGGCCTCGTCCCGCGGACCGTCGCAGACCACCACCGAGATGATCCGGGAGCTGTCCAGAACCGCGCAATGCTCGGGCATCGTCACGGAAACGGTCTGTTGTGCGGTATCCCCGCCCGCGGCGTCCTGAGCCCGTGCCGCAGGTGCCGCGGCCAATGCCAGGGCGACCGCCAGAATGACTCGATCCATCGAAAATACTTCCCCCACTTGTGCAAAGCCCGGCCCGAAGCCACGTTTGCCATCCCCCATGGCCCCATTTATAAACGTCCGGGCATCAGAAAGGTATCTGCAAGTGACCAAGCAAAGACATGTCCGCGTGCTGATCATCGGGTCGGGCCCGGCGGGCTATACCGCCGCCGTCTATGCCTCGCGCGCGATGCTGGACCCGGTGCTGATCCAGGGCATCCAGCCCGGCGGCCAGCTGACCATTACCACCGAGGTCGAGAACTGGCCCGGCGAGACCGAGATCCAGGGCCCCGACCTGATGGTCAAGATGGAGGCCCATGCCCGTGCCATGGGCGCCGAGATCGTGTCCGACTACATCTCGCGGCTCGATCTGTCGAAGCGGCCCTTCACCGCCTTTGCCGACAGCGGCACCACCTATACCTGCGACGCGGTGATCCTCGCGACCGGCGCCCAGGCGAAATGGCTGGGCCTGCCCTCCGAAGAGAAATTCAAGGGCTTCGGCGTTTCCGCCTGCGCCACCTGCGACGGCTTCTTCTATCGCGGCCAGGAGGTCGCGGTGATCGGCGGCGGCAACGCCGCCGTGGAGGAAGCGCTGTTCCTGACCAATTTCGCCTCGAAGGTCACGCTGATCCACCGTCGCGACTCGCTGCGCGCCGAAAAGGTTCTGCAGAAACGGCTGTTCAACAATCCCAAGGTCGAGGTCCTCTGGGACCACAATCTCGACGAGGTGCTGGGTAGCGAGACGCCGCTGGGCGTCGAGGGCATCCGGGTCAAGCATGTGGAAACCGGCGAGACCCGCGAGATCGCCTGCAAAGGCGTCTTTATCGCCATCGGCCACGCCCCGGCCTCCGAGCTGGTGAAGGACCAGCTTGAAACCCATATGGGCGGCTATGTGGTGACCCGGCCCGACTCGACCGCCACCTCGATCCCGGGCGTCTTCGCCGCGGGCGACCTGACCGACCACAAGTACCGCCAGGCCGTGACCTCGGCGGGCATGGGCTGCATGGCGGCGCTGGAGGCCGAACGCTTCCTTGCCGAAGCCGGGCTCGACGAGGGCAAGGACATGACCCTGCCGCTTGGCCATGGCGCGGAGGTTCCGCAGGAGGCGTGATCGCGTTCAAGGGTATCGTCTGGCGGATCCTGCCCGCCGAGCGGGCCGCCGCGCCCTGCGCCCCGGTCCAGAGCCCCGAGGGCCGGTTCCACCATTCGGGCCAGGCCGTGCTTTACGCCTCGCTCACGCCCGAAGGCGCGGGCGTGGCCATCGCCCGCTATCTTGGACCCGGCGCCGCCGCGCGGATGATCCAGCCGCTTTCGGTCTCGGCCGAGCGGCTGGTCGATCTGCGCGCCCTGCCCGATCCAACCCGGGCCTCGGTCGTCTGGCAGGATATCCGCGCCCTTGGCAGCCCCTCGCCCACCTGGGCCTTTTCCGACGCCGCGCGCGCCCGCAACGCCCAGGGCATGCTGTACCCGTCGCGCAGCCGACCCGAGCTGACCCATCTGGTGCTGTTCGACCCGGCCCCGCCTCTGGTCGCGCCCGCCGGAGAGGCCCGCCCCTGGCCCGAGCTGATGCCCGAACTGTCGACCGAGCCCTGAACCGCCGCACCGTCCCGGCACGACTGTTCCACGATGGGCGGAGCCGACACGACCCTGTTTCGCGGGCACTGCCAATCTGCGAAGAAACGCGCATATATTGTCGAAAATCAGGCGCGCCTAACCTTTTTGAGAGATTCCCGGGGCAATGGCTTGCAACGCGCGCGGGTTGCGGGATAAGCCGCACCCGACCCGGGCCCACGGCCCGCCCTGCCGCGCATTCCGCATGATTCACCAGGTCCAGTTATGTCGATTTCAAACCTCGCTCCGATCCCCGAACTTTATGTCTCCCACGAAAGCGCCCAGAAACTGAAGGTCGAAGCCGGCGACCTGCCCAGCTGGGACCTGACGCCGCGCCAGATCTGCGATCTGGAACTTCTGATGAATGGCGGGTTCAACCCGCTGAAGGGCTTTCTCGATCAGGCCGATTACGACAGCGTGGTCGAGCGGATGCGGCTTGAGGACGGCACGCTCTGGCCGATGCCAGTCACGCTCGACGTCTCGACCGAGTTCGCCGACAAGATCGAGATCGGGCAGGACATCGCGCTGCGCGACCAGGAAGGCGTGATCCTCGCCACCATGACCGTGACCTCGCGCTGGGAGCCCGACAAGCATCGCGAGGCCGAAAAGGTCTTCGGCGCCGACGATCTGGCGCATCCGGCGGTCTATTACCTGCACCACACCGCGGGCCGGATCTATCTGGGCGGCCCGGTGACCGGCATTCAGCCGCCCGTGCATTACGATTTCCGCGCCCGCCGCGACACCCCGAACGAGCTGCGCGCCTATTTCCGCAAGCTCGGCTGGCGCCGGATCGTGGCGTTCCAGACCCGGAACCCGCTGCACCGCGCCCACCAGGAACTGACCTTCCGCGCCGCCAAGGAAGCGCAGGCCAACCTGCTGATCCATCCGGTCGTCGGCATGACCAAACCGGGCGATGTCGATCACTTCACCCGCGTCCGCTGCTACGAGGCGGTGCTGGACAAGTACCCGCAGGCCACCACCACGATGAGCCTGCTGAACCTCGCGATGCGGATGGCCGGTCCGCGCGAGGCGGTCTGGCACGGGCTGATCCGCAAGAACCACGGCTGCACCCATTTCATCGTCGGCCGCGACCATGCCGGCCCCGGCAAGAACTCGGCCGGCGAGGATTTCTACGGCCCCTATGACGCGCAGGAGCTGTTCCGCCAGTACCAGGACGAGATCGGCATCGAGATGGTCGATTTCCGCCACATGGTCTATGTGCAGGAACGCGCCCAGTACGAGCCCGCCGACGAGATCGAAGAGGGCGTGACCGTCCTGAACATCTCGGGCACGGAACTCCGCCGCCGTCTGGCCGAAGGGCTGGAGATCCCGGAATGGTTCTCCTTCCCCGAAGTGGTGGCCGAGCTGCGCAAGACCCGTCCCGCGCGGTCGAAGCAGGGCTTTACCGTCTTCTTCACCGGGCTTTCGGGCTCGGGCAAGTCGACCATCGCCAATGCGGTCATGGTCAAGCTGATGGAGATGGGCGGCCGTCCGGTGACGCTTCTGGATGGCGACGTGGTGCGCAAGCATCTGTCCTCGGAACTGGGCTTCTCGAAGGAGCATCGCGACATCAACATCCGCCGCATCGGCTATGTCGCCTCCGAGATCACCAAGAACGGCGGCATCGCCATCTGCGCCCCGATCGCGCCCTATTCGGCGACGCGGCGCGGCGTGCGCGAGATGATCGAGGCCTATGGCGCCTTCTGCGAGGTGCATGTGGCCACGCCCCTGGAAGAATGCGAGGCGCGCGACCGCAAGGGGCTCTACAAGCTGGCCCGCGAAGGCAAGATCAAGGAATTCACCGGCATCTCGGACCCCTATGAGGCGCCCGAGACGCCCGAGCTCCGGGTCGACACCACCGGGATCGACGTCGACAATTGCGCCCAGCAGGTGATCCTCAAGCTCGAACAGATGGGCCTGATCGCCGGTCGCTGAGGCCCGACAGCCCACCGGAACGGCGCGCCGCCCCGTCACGGGCGGCGCGTTTGCGTTTCGGCCCGCCCCGCCGCGCCCTATACTGGCGCCAGGACGGGGATGACATGACCGAGGCGAGGACGCCCGCAGTCAATATCGTGGTGGTGGGCCAGGCCGGGCGCCTGACCTACGAGGCTGTGCTGTTCGCGGCCTCGCTGCGCGCCGCCGATCCCGACTTCTCCGGGCGGCTTTTCGTGGCCGAGCCGCAGCCCGGCCCGCTTTGGCCCGACGATCCCGGAATCGCCGATCCGGCGGCCCGGGACCTGCTGACCGATCTCGGGGCCGAGATCCTGCCCTTCGAGTCCCGGGTCTTCGGGGCCGCCTATCCCTACGGCAACAAGATCGAGGCGTTGCTGGCGCTTCCGCAGGGTGAACCCTTCCTGTTCTTCGACAGCGACACGCTGGTCATGGGCGCGCTCTCGGCGCTGAAGATCGATTTTGCCCGGCCCTCGGCTTCGATGCGGCGCGAGGGCACCTGGCCCGTGCCCACCCTTTACGGCCCCGGCCCCGATGCGATCTGGCGGGCGCTTTACGCGCGCTTCGGGCTCGAGTTCGACAGCTCGCTCGATCCCGGTTCGCCGGTCGATCACTGGCGGCGCTATCTCTATTTCAACGCGGGCTGGTTCTTCGCCGCCTGCCCGCACCGCTTCGGACGGCGGTTTCTGGACTACGCCACCGCGATCCGCGACGACCCGCCGCCCGAACTGGTGTGCCAGCCGCTCGATCCCTGGCTCGATCAGGTCGCCCTGCCGCTGACGATCCATGCCGAGGGCGGCGGGCGGCCCGGACCGGAGCTTGACGGACTCGACGGCGACATCACCTGCCACTGGCGGCGGCTGCCGCTGTTCTATGCGCGCGAAAGCGACCGGGCGATCGCGGCGATGGAGGCGGCGGCGGCCCCCAACCGGATCAAGCGGGTGCTGAAGGCGCATCCGCCGATGCGGCGGTTCCTGTATCGCGGCAAGGGCGCCGAGGCGCGGGCGCTTTTCGACCGCGCCGATCTGCCACGAAAGGAACAGGCGATCCGCAACCAGCTGAAAAGAAAAAAGCTCTGGACCGACTGACGAGGACCCGATTAGACAGGACCTTCACGGGGTGATCCCCTATCTGCCGACGCCGTTGACCGAGACCGGCGAGGTCAACCGGCCGGTGCTGGCGCGGCTTTGCGATCATCTGATCGACGCTGGGGTGCACGGGTTTTGCCCCTGGGGTCGACCGGCGAGTTTGCCTATCTGACGCGTGCGCAGAAAGCCGCGGTGGTCGAAACCGTGGTCGAGGCCGCGGCCGGACGGGTGCCGGTGATCGCGGGCGTCGCCTCGACCGCCACGGCCGACGCGGTCTCGCAGGCGCGGGACTGGGCGGCGCTGGGCGCGGATGGCATCCTGGGCGTGATGGAGGCCTATTTCCCGGTATCCGATGCCGGGGTCGTCGCCTATTTCACCGCGTTGGCCGAGGCCACCGACCTGCCGGTGACGATCTACACCAACCCGAATTTCCAGCGCTCCGACCTCAGCCTTTCGGCCATCGAGACGCTCAGCCACCATCCCCGCATCGCCTATCTGAAGGATGCCTCGACCAATACCGGGCGGCTTCTGTCGGTGCTGAACCGGGTCGAGGACCGGCTGGGGATCTTCGCGGCCTCGTCGCATGTCACGGTCGCGGCGATGATGATCGGCGGGCTTGGCTGGATGGCGGGACCGTCCTGCATCGTGCCCCGGCAAAGCGCCGAACTGTACCGGCTGTGCCGCGCGAAGGACTGGGAGGCGGCGATGGCGCTGCAACGGCGGCTCTGGGCGGTGAACGAGGCTTTCGCGCGCTTCAATCTTGCCGCGGCGATCAAGGCGGGGCTGACCTTGCAGGGGTTCGAGGTCGGCGCGCCGGTTGCGCCACAGGCCGCGCTCGGTCCGGCCGAAAGCGACGAGTTGGGCGCACTGCTTCGGCATCTGGGCGCGTTTTAAGGACGGTGTCGGGGTATTTAAGCCAAGAAGAAGGACAGGGGTGCGCGGGAATACGGTCCGTCAGGCGGGCGTTCGCCGGGCGCGGGTACGCGCGGGACGGGTGTTCTTTTCAGGCGGCTCGTGTTGCCCGGTGCAAGGCGATGGCCTAATGCTTCGAAAAACCGGGAACAGGGGAGTTCCGATCCGATGAGCCAAGAGCGTCCGTACGGGTTCGATACGTTGCAGATCCATGCCGGGGCCAGGCCCGACCCGGCCACCGGCGCGCGCCAGGTGCCGATCTATCAGACCACCTCCTATGTCTTTCGCGATGCCGCCCATGCGGCGGCGCTGTTCGGGCTGAAAGAGGTCGGCTTCATCTATTCGCGGCTGACCAACCCCACGGTGCAGGTGCTGGCCGAACGGGTGGCGGCGCTGGAAGGCGGCGCCGGCGCGGTCTGCTGTTCCTCGGGCCATGCGGCGCAGATCATGGCGATCTTCCCGCTGATGGGGCCGGGGCGGAACGTGGTCGCCTCGACCCGGCTTTACGGCGGGACGGTCACCCAATTCAGCCAGACCATCAAGCGGTTCGGCTGGTCGGCGAAGTTCGTCGATTTCGACGATCTCGACGCGGTCAGGGCCGCCATCGACGACGACACCCGCGCGGTGTTCTGCGAGTCGGTCGCCAACCCGGGCGGCTATGTCACCGATCTCGACGCGGTGGCCAAGGTCGCCGACGCGGCCGGTCTGCCGCTGATCGTCGACAACACCTCGGCCACGCCCTATCTGTGCCGCCCGATCGAACATGGCGCGACGCTGGTCGTGCATTCGGCCACCAAGTACCTGACCGGAAACGGTACCGTGACCGGCGGCGTGGTGGTCGATTCCGGCACATTCGACTGGTCGGCCAGCGACAAGTTCCCGTCGCTCTCCCAGCCCGAGCCCGCCTATCACGGCCTGAAATTCCACGAAACCTTCGGCCCCGCGGCCTTCACCTTCCATTCGATCGCCATCGGTCTGCGCGATCTCGGGATGACGATGAACCCGCAGGGCGCGCATTACACGCTGATGGGGATCGAGACCCTGAGCCTGCGGATGCAGAAGCACTGCGCCAATGCGGTCAAGGTCGCGGGCTGGCTGGAAAACCATCCCAAGGTGGCCCGCGTCACCTATGCCGGGCTGCCCTCCTCGCCCTATGCCGAGCGTGCGAAACGGATCTGCCCCAAGGGCACCGGCGGGCTGTTCACGTTTGCGCTGAAGGACGGCTATGACGCCTGCGTCAGGTTCGTCGATGCGGTGCAGCTGTTCAGCCATGTGGCGAACCTGGGCGATACCCGGTCGCTGGTGATCCATTCGGCCTCGACCACCCACGCGCAGCTGACCGAAGAGCAGCAGATCGCAGCAGGCGCCAATCCCGATGTGGTGCGCGTCTCGATCGGGATCGAGGATGCCGACGACCTGATCGCCGATCTCGACCAGGCGCTGGCGCAGATCTGACGAAGCGGCCGCGTCCCCGCCGGGGCGCGGCCTTTCTCGCTGGGCCTAGTCGGCGCCGCTCAGCTCGAAGACCATGGTGACGGTGGCGCCGATCTCCAGTTCGCCCTCGGCCATCGGCATCGACTCGCCCAGCGCCCGGGCGGCCATCTTCATCGGCATCGGCGCCTCGGCCCCCTCTTCGGTCAGCGAGACCAGCGGACCAAGCCCCTGCCCCGAGGCCTCGGCAAAGAGCCGCGCCTTGCGCATCGCCTCGGCCACCGCGGCGCGGCGCGCTTCGTCCTGGACCGGGCCGGGGTCCTGCAGCCCGAAGCTGAGGCTGTCGAGCGTGTTGGCGCCTTCGCCGATCACCGTGTCCAGCAGCGGCCCGAGCCCGTCCAGCGCCCGCACCCGCACGGTGACGCCGTTCGAGGCGCTGTAGCCGGTGATCTTGCGGTCGGACCCGCTGGAATAGTCGGTCCAGACCGGCGAAAGGCTGAGCCCCGAGGTCTGGATGTCGCGACCTTCAAGCCCGGCCGCGCGCAGTTCGGACAGCACGTCGGCCAGATCGGCCGAAACCCGGTCCATCGCCTCGACCGCGGTGCGAGCCTCATGGCTCACGCCCAGCCGGATCGTCGCCATGTCGGGTGCGGCGGTGGCGGTGCCGGTGCCGGTCACGCGCAGTTCGGGCGCGGCAGCGGCGGCCACCGGGACCGCCAGCACCGCGACCAGCAGGGCAAGGGGGGCAAGACGCATGAAAAATCTCCTCGTTCTTTCGGTCGTCCTTAGGTGGCGCTGGACCGGACTGCGGCAAGTCGCGGGCGGTCACGCTTTGCCGTCCCCCCTTCTGCCGGTCGGCGGTTTCCTGCTATAGTCCGCGGGATCGAGCTATGGACCCGGGGCATAACCGGTGTAGAGAGCCGCAATGAAACCAGATTTCGCGCTGACGCTCTCCGAGGACGGGATCGGACTTCAGCACCGGGCCAAGGGCGGCTGGCGGTCGCTTGGCGACGTGTCCCTGCACGACCCGGGGCTGGCCGAGACGCTGCGGCTGCTGCGTGCCACGGCCGGAAACCTTGCCGACGGGCGGCCGCTGGTCAAGCTGGTGCTGCCCGACAGCCAGGTGCTGTACACGACGCTTCCCCTGGAGGGCGACAGCCGCGCCGAGAAGCGCGCGAGCCTGCTGCGCGGGCTGGACGGGCTGACCCCCTATGCGGTGAGCGACCTGATCTTCGACTGGCAGGAGACGGCGGGCGGCGCCAGGCTGGCGGTGGTCGCGCGCGAGACCCTGGCCGAGGCCGAAGCCTTTGCCCGGGCGCATCAGTTCGACCCGGTCTGTTTCGTCGCCCGGCCACCGCCTGCGAAATTCGAGGGCGAGGCGTTCTTCGGACCGACCGCCGCAGCCGCTTCGTTGCTGACCGGGGGCGAGCGCGCCGAACCCGAACGCGCGCCGCAAAAGGCTCCGAAGGCCGAAACCGCGCCGCGCCGCAAGGCGCCCCCGCCCGACGAAGCCGAAAAGCCAGCAAAGCCGCCTCAACCGGCGATCGACCCAGCGCCGGTTCCGGCGGCCTTTGGCTCCGATCCCGCGCGGACCGACGGCGCGGCCGCCTCGATCGGACCCGACGCCCCGGCAGAGGCCAAAACGGCCCAACGCCCCGCCGCGCCCGGCCCGACACCTATTCCGGGCGCATCGGCTCAAGCCGAAGTTCGCCTCTCCGCGCCGGACCGGCGCCCGGCGCCCGAGATCGCGGCCCCGGCGGTCGCGCCTGCCACCGCAGCGGGCCCAACTGTCACGGCCCCCGCACAGCGCCCCGCGATCCCTGCGCCCGCCTCGCGCCCGGGACCTCAGCGGCGCGTTGCAGCCCAGGGCGCAGGGGCGACGCCGCAGCCGCTCGGCGGGCTCGACCTCCGCGCCGCCGAGCGCCCGTCTTCCGGGCCGGAACTGGGACAGATCCTCAAGCTGGGCGGCGCCGGACTGGCCGTGGCGGCGGCACTGGTCCTTGGCGCCCTGGTCCTGACCCGCGGCGAGGATGCACCGCCCCCCGCGGCCAATCTGTCGCCAGCCTCCGGGTCCGCTCCGACAACGTCCGACAGCGGCACGGCGGGTCCGCAGGCGCCGGACGGCGCCGGCCCCGATATCGGTCTTGAAGAAGATGACAGCTTCTCGCCGGATGACGGGCTCGATCCCGTCCCGGAAGCGCTTCCCGAGACCGAAACCGACGGCGGCGCGCCGGACCCGGCCCTCGATACGTCCGGAGCGGTTGAAGAGGGCGCCACCGATCCCGCATCCGCCGTCCCGACCGAGGCCCCCCCACCGCCCGAAGCTCTGGTTCCCGCACCGCTGACGGCTGCCGAGGCGCTGGAAGCCTATGCCAGCACCGGGATCTGGCAGCGCGCGCCCGATCCCTTGGGCGCCCCGCCGCAGGACCGGATCGAGGATCTTTTCGTCGCCGGAATCGACCCGCCGCCGCGCCCGCCCGAAGCCGAAGACCTGCCCGATCCGCAGATCGCGCGCGCGGTCGATCAGGCGCTGCCGATGCAAGCCGACCCGCCCGGACCCGACCAGACCTTCGAGCTGGACGCGCGCGGCCTCGTCGAGGCGACGCCCGAAGGCGCGCTGACCCCCGAGGGTGTCACCGTTCATGCCGGGTCGCCCGCCGTGGTGCCGCCAGCGCGGCCCGACGGGCTGGTACCGGAGCCCGAACCGGTTGCGGTGCCCGCGCCCGGCGATACCGCCGCAGGCGCCGAGATTACCACCGAAGGGGTGCCGGTCTATGACGCGCGCCCCGAGGTCACGCCACCCGGCCGTCCCGCCGACGCAGCCCCCGATGCCGGCTCCGATACTGGCCCCGATACTGGCCCCGATACTGGCCGCAACACCCAGGCCCCGGACGCAGCCAGCCCCGAGGAGTCGCCTTCGGATCAGGCCTCGCAAGCCGATCGCGACGTCGCACCGAACGATGCGGCCCGGGCCGAAACCGCCGGGACCGAGCCCGAGATCGTCGTCTCTGCCGGAGCGCCCACGCCGCGCCCGCCAGCGCGCCCGAGCAACGAAACGGCCCCGGCGACCGAAAGCGCCACGGATGCGACGCCTGCCGTCATCCCCGCCGTCATACCCGCCGATCCGGCGGTGGCCGCGCGGCTGGCCGGGCGGCTTCCCCGCGCCCGTCCTGACACGCTTCTGGCCCGGACAGAGCCGCCCGCAGTGGCAGAGGCGCCCGGCCTGCATCCGCGCGCCCGACCCGGCGATCTGGCAGCGGTCGCGGATGCGCCCGCGCTCGATACCGACGCCGCGGTCACAGCCGCGCTGGAGGATCTTGCCGATGGCGAAGGCGAGGCCGAGGCCTCGGCAGACCTGCCCGAAAACGCGCTCGTCGCCTCATTGCGTCCGGCCTCGCGGCCGTCGGATTTCGAAGAGCGCGCCGTTGCCGCGGCGCCCGCCGTCCCGGCGGCGGCCGCCGCCGTCGCCCCCTCGGTGCCCACCACCGCCTCGGTCGCCAAGCAGGCCACCCTGCCCGACGCGATCAACCTGCGCGATCTGAACCTGATCGGCGTCTTCGGCTCGTCGGCCGACCGCCGCGCCCTGCTGCGGTTGCCGTCCGGCCGCTTCGTCAAGGTCAAGGTCGGCGACAGCATCGACGGCGGCCAGGTCGCCGCCATCGGCGAAACCCAGCTGCGCTATGTCAAGCACGGCCGCAACATCGTACTGGACCTGCCGGGCGGCTGATCCGGCCGATTTCCGCGACACCGGGTGCAAACCTCGCTTGGGGGATGCGCGCCCGCCCCCTATGCTTTGATGAAATCGCTTTTCTGACACCCGGATTCCCCCAGATATGGATGCCTTCCTGCTTCCCGCCCTGATCTGTCTCGCCGCAGCGGTGATCGCCGTCCCGCTGGCCGCGCGGCTGGGGCTGGGCTCGGTTCTCGGCTATCTCGCGGCCGGCATTGCCATCGGCCCGGCGCTGGGGCTGGTCGGGGCCGAGGTCGAGGATATCCGCCATGTCGCCGAATTCGGCGTGGTGCTGATGCTGTTCCTGATCGGGCTCGAGCTGGAACCGAAGGTGCTTTGGCGGATGCGCACACGGCTGGTCGGGCTTGGCGGGCTGCAAGTGACGCTGACAACGCTGGCGATCATGGCGGCGGCCATCCCGGCGCTGGGGCTCGGCTGGGAACAGGCGCTGGCGGTGGGGCTGGTCTTTGCGCTGTCCTCGACCGCCATCGTGCTGCAGACCCTGAGCGAAAAGGGGCTGATGCCGACCAATGGCGGGCGGGCGAGCTTTTCGGTGCTGCTGGCCCAGGACATCGCGGTGATCCCGATGCTGGTCGCGCTGCCGCTGCTGGTGGCCGCGCCCAAGGCCCGGATCGCCCCCGACGGGTCGGTGGTGCGCCCGGCCCTGGAGGCCGCCCAGCCGCCCCATGGCGCCGAGCACCTGTCGCTGGTCGCCGGGCTGCCGGGCTGGGGGGTGGCGCTGGTGACGCTGGGCGCGGTCGCGGTGGTGATCCTGGCCGGGCATTACCTGATCCGGCCGGTCTTTCGCTTCGTCAGCATGGCGCATCTGCGCGAGATGTACACGGCGCTCGCGCTGTTGCTGGTGATCGGCATCGCGGTCCTGATGGGCATGGTCGGCCTCTCGCCCGCGCTTGGCACCTTCCTGGCGGGCGTGGTGCTGGCCGATTCCGAATTCCGCCACGATCTTGAAGGCAATATCGAGCCCTTCAAGGGTCTGCTGCTGGGGCTGTTCTTCATCACCGTGGGCGCGGGCATCGACTTTCAGGTGCTGCTGGCCGACCCGCTGGGGATCTTTGCGCTGGCGCTGGGCGTGATGGTCATCAAGGGGCTGGTGCTGGCCGCCCTGGGCCGGCTTTTCCGGCTGAAGGGACGGGACCGCTGGCTCTTCACCCTCGGTCTGGCCCAGGCCGGCGAATTCGGCTTCGTGATCCTCGGGCTCGCCGTCCAGCAGGACGTGCTGTCCGAACGCCTGACCCAGACGCTTTTGCTGGTGATCGCGCTGACAATGCTGATGACGCCGCTATTCTTCTTCGTCTACGAGATGGTGTCGCGGCGGCTTTCGGTGGCCGGGATCGGCCCCGACCATGCCCCGGACGAAATCGACGAACGCAACCCGATCCTGATCGCCGGGATCGGCCGGTTCGGGCAGGTGGTCCAGCGCATGCTGCAGATGTCGGGCTTTCGCGCGACCATGCTCGACGACGACCTGGCCACCATCAACCTGATGCGCAAGTTCGGCATCAAGGGCTTTTTCGGCAACCCGACCCGCCCCGAGACGCTGATGGCCGCCGGGCTGGGGACGGCGCAGGTCTTCGTGGTGGCGCTGGACGATCCGGCAGCGACGACGCGGGTAGTGATCTTCGCCCGGCGGGTGCGGCCCGATCTGACGATCATCGCGCGCGCCCGCGACCGGGCGCATGCCTACGAGCTGTACCGGGCCGGGGCCGACAAGATCGTGCGCGAACTCTTCGACAGTTCGCTGCGCGTGGCGCGTTATTCGCTGGAGGCGATGGGGCTCAGCACCACCGAGGCACGCGAGCGCGAAAGCGCCTATTACGACTTCGACCGGCGGATGGTGAGGGAACTGGCCGATCTGTGGAAACCCGGCGTGCCCGCCGAAAGAAACGAGGGCTATCTGCGCCGCGCCCGCGAGCTGAACGGCGAACTCGACACCGCGCTGCTGTCGCGCACGGCCCATCGCCGCGCCACCGATCCGGCGCCTCGCCCGTCCCCGGAAGAGACGCCGCCCGACAGCTCGATCGCCCCGGCCGATGCCCCCGAAGATTTCGCCGACCGGGCCTGAAGGCCCGGCCGTCCCGGCGGCGGGCGTCAGGGGATGGCCCGTTCCATCGTGATCGAGGTCGGGCGGTCATACCCCGGATGCGCGCTGGTGCCGGCCGGCCGGAACCCGAGCGCGCCGAAGATGCGGTGGTTTTCGGTCAGTTCGACCCGGGTCTGCAATTCCAGACACGGCAGGCCCAGCGCCCTGGCCCGCGTCTCGGCCAGATCGACCAGCGCCCGGCCATGGCCCTCGCCACGCCGCGCCGGGTCGACGGCAAGCTTGCCAAGATACAGCCGGTCGGGCCGGGGCGTGAGGAAGACGCAGGCGAAAGGCGGCGCGCCGATGGCCCAGACCTCGCCCGATGCGCAGTGCCCGGCGATATCGGCCAGACGCAGCCGGTGCATCGAGCTGGGCGGGTCGATGCGCCCGTCCATAGAGGCAAAGCTCCGGCGGATGAGGTCCAGCACCCCGGCCAGCGCCGGATCGTCCGCCGCCAGCCGCCGGGGTGCCTTGGCCCTCATGGCCCTGCGGGTCAGACGCGGCGCGGCGCGTAGAGCCCCTCGTAGATCGGGGCGAGCGTCTCGTGTTCGAAGAGCGAGGACACGCTGGTGCCCTGCCAGATGTTCATGATCGCCTGAGCGAACAGCGGCGCGGTCGGCACGATGCGGATATTGGGCGTCGCGAGGACGGCATCGGTCGGCTGGATCGAATCCGTCACGACCACCGATTTCAGCTGCGAATTGCGGATGCGTTCGACCGCGGGACCGGACAGCACGCCATGGGTGATATAGGCATGCACCTCCTTGGCTCCGGCCTCGATCAGCTTGTCAGCAGCCTTGCACAGCGTCCCGGCGGTGTCGCAGATGTCGTCGACGATGAAGCAGATCTGGCCCTCGACATCACCGATCACGGTCATCTCGGCCACTTCGCCCGGGCGCACCCGGCGCTTGTCGACGATGGCCAGCCCCGACCCGATCCGCTGCGCCAGTTCGCGGGCGCGGGTCACGCCGCCCACATCGGGCGAAACCACGGTGGTCTGGGGGGCGAGCCCGTTGAATTCATGCGCGATGTCCAGCGCGAAGATCGGCGAGGCGTAAAGGTTGTCGACCGGGATGTCGAAGAAGCCCTGGATCTGGGCAGCGTGCAGATCCATCGTCAGCACCCGCTCGATGCCGGATTCGGTGAGCAGGTTCGCGACCAGCTTGGCGCTGATCGGCGTGCGGGCCTTGGTGCGACGGTCCTGACGGGCATAGCCGAAATAGGGGATCACGGCAGTGATCCGCGCGGCCGAGGACCGGCGCAGCGCATCGGCCATGATCATCAGCTCCATCAGGTTGTCATTCGCCGGGTTCGAGGTCGGCTGGATCACGAACATGTCCTCGCCGCGGACGTTCTCGTAGACCTCGACAAAGATCTCCTGATCGTTGAACCGTTCGACCCGGGCGTCGACAAGATCGACATTGATGCCCCGATGCATCGACATCCGCCGGGCGATGGCGGCGGCAAGCGGACGGTTGGCGTTGCCCGAAATCAGTTTCGGTTCGTGGATATTGTGCATGGGGATGTCTCCGGCGGCGGCCGATTCGCGCGTGTAACGATACGTTGACAGCGCTTAGCACCGAGGTACGGTCTTGAAAACCTTGAGAGGGAGGGGGCGTCAGGATGGCCCATATCGACTATTTCTTCACGGTGATCTCGCCTTACGCGTATCTGGCCGGCGGGCGCCTGGAACGGATCGCGGCCCATCACGGCGCGACCATCACCTACAAGCCCCTTGATCTGATTGCGCTTTTCGCCCGCACCGGCGGCACGCCCCTGCCCCAGCGGTCCGAGGCGCGCAAAGCCTACAGGTTGCAGGAACTGCGCCGGCAGGCCGCCAAGGCCGGGCTGCCGCTGACCCTGACCCCGGCGCATTTTCCGACCAACCCGGCGCCCGCCGCCTATGCGATCATCGCCGCGCAGGCCGCGGGCGGCGGCGATTTGGGCGGGCTCGTGCACAGCCTGACCCGCGCCTGCTGGGCCGAAGAACGCGATCTGGCCGAGGATGCGGTCATCCGCGACTGTTTGGGCGCCGCGGGCTTCGACCCGGCGCTGGCCGACCGGGGGCTGCTGGCGGGGGCCGAAACCTATGCCGCCAATCTGGAAGAGGCGACGGCGCGGGGCGTCTTCGGGTCGCCCTTCTACATCACCGACGGCGACGAGAGGTTCTGGGGGCAGGACCGTCTTGACGATCTCGACCTACACCTGTCCGGCAAGCTCTAGATCCGGACCCGGCCAAGGACCGGGGCGCGCGGCTCAGTCGCCCCGGACGATGGCCAGAAGCGCGTCGACCTCTTCGTCGGTCGTGCACCAGGAACAGACCATCCGCGCCGAAAGGGGCACGTCGCCGGGGCCTTCCAGCGACTGGTCCATCGGCCAGAGGTAATACTGCGCCCCGGCCGCCTGGGCGCGGCGATGCGCCTCGCGCGGGAAGGCGGCAAAGACGGCATTGGCCTCGGTCGGATGCAGAAGCTCGGCCCGGTCGAGCGCGGCAAGCCCCTGCGACAGCCGCGCCGCCGCGTCGTTGGCCCGCGCCGCGAGCTTCAACCAGAGCCCGTCCTTCAGATAGGCGGCCATCTGCGCCGACAGATAGCGGTGCTTCGAGAAGAGATGCCCGCCCCGTTTGCGGCGCAGTTCGAACTCCCAGGCATGGGCCGGATCGAACAGCACCACCGCCTCGACCCCCATGCAGCCGTTCTTGGTGCCGCCGAAGGACAGCACGTCGATCCCGGCCTTCCAGGTCATCTCGGCGGGCGTGGCGCCGGTCGCGACCAGCGCATTGGCAAAGCGCGCCCCGTCCATATGGACCGGCAGATCGTAATCGGCGGCGACCGCCGACAGCGCCGACACCTCGGCGGCGGAATAGACCGTGCCATGTTCGGTCGCGTTGGTGATCGAGACCGCGCCGCGCTGGACATTGTGCACACCGCCCCGGGCGGCGAAGCCGATGGCCTCGCGCAGCGCCTCGGGGGTCAGCTTGGCGTCTGCCCCCTCGACCAGCGTCAGCTTGGCGCCGCCGGTGTAGAATTCCGGCGCGCCGCATTCGTCTTCCTCGATATGCGCGTTGCGGTGGCAGAAGACCGTGGCCCAGGGCGGGCAGAGCAGAGCCAGCGACAGCGCATTGGCGGCGGTTCCGGTCGCGACCAGATAGACCTCGGCCTCGGGCGCCTCGAAGGTCTCGCGGATCGCCGTGCGGACCTCGGCCATGATCGCATCGGCGCCATAGGGCATGGCATAGCCGTGATTGGCGGCAATCAGCGCGTCCAGGATCTGCGGCGGCACGGGCGAGGTGTTGTCCGAGGCAAAATGCATGGCTGTCACAGCTCCTCTTCGATGACGTGATCTTCCCAGTCCTCAAGCGGAACATCGAATTCGGGAATGGTCCAGCCCCGAACCGACATCCCGGCTTCGTGCACGCTTTCGGGATCGCCCGAGACCAGCGGATGCCAGTCGGCCAGCCCGCGGCCCTCCCAGAGCCGCCGATAGGCGCAGCTCAAGGGCATCCAGTAGGCGACCTCGCCCAGCGTCTTCGGCGACAGCACCACGCATTCGGGCACGATGCTCTTGCGGATCGGGTAATTGGCGCAGCGGCAGGTGCTGTCATCCAGCAGCCGACAGGCGATGCGGGTAAAGACGACCTCGCCGGTATCGGCATCCTCGAGCTTGTTCAGACAGCACTTGCCGCAGCCGTCGCACAGCGCCTCCCATTCGGCGGGGGTCATGTCCTTCAGCGCCACCCGGTCCCAGAACTTCGGGCGCAGCGTGTCGGGGGCGGGCTTGCGGGTGAGGCGCGCCACCGTCTCAGTCCCGCGCGAAGGGAAGCGGCAGGTCGCCGGTCAGGATCGCCCGGGCCTGCCCGCAATCGGCATCGATCTGCGCGACCAGCGCCTCGAGCCCGTCGAACTTCGCCTCGTCGCGCAGGAATTCGACCAGGGCGACGGACAGATGGGTGCCGTAAAGATCGCCTTCGAAATCGAACAGGTAGCTTTCGCAATTCGGGACGTTCTCGCCGAACATCGGGCGGATACCGATCGAGGCGGCGCCGTCATAGGTGCCCTGATGCGGCCCCGACAGCACGTCGACCCTGACCGCATAGACCCCGAACCGCGGCCGGTGCAGCCCCTGGATCGACATGTTGGCGGTCGGAAAGCCCAGATCGCGGCCGCGCGCGTCGCCATGCAGCACCTCGCCCTCGATCCGGTGCCAGTGGCCCAGCATCGCGGCGGCATCGCGCGGGCGGCCCTCGGTCAGGGCATGGCGGATCGAGGTCGAAGAAACCTCGCCCACATGGTTCGACAAGAGCGGCACGGCGGTGATGCCAAAGCCCATCTCGGCGCCGAACCGTGCCAGATCCCCGACGGTTCCGGCGCGGCCCTTGCCGAAGCAGAAATCCTCGCCGACGACGACATGCGACAGCCCCAGACCGTCGACGATGACCTGCCGCGCGAAAGCCTCGGGCGAGAGCCCGGCCAGCGGCGCATCGAAGGGCAGTTCGTAAAGGTGATCGACCCCAAGCTTGGCCAGACGGTTGGCACGGGCCTCGGCATTCATCAGCCGGAAGGGCGGCGCCTCGGGCGCGAAGAATTCGCGCGGATGCGGCTCGAAGGTCAGGATGCCCAGCGGCGCGCCGCGGCGCGCGGCCTCGGTCCGCGCGGCCTCGATCACCACCCGGTGGCCAAGGTGAACGCCGTCGAAATTGCCGATGGCAGCCGCGGCGCCGCGGTCGCCCGTCGCGTTACCGGTCCAGGAGGCAAAGGTCTGCATGGCCCCCGATTGCACCGGGGGCCGGGCCGCGTCAATCGAATTTCTTGCTGGGTGCCAGCACCACGGCCTCGCCCTTCAAAACCGGCTTTCCGTCGACGATACAGCGGCAATCCATGGTCACGCGGCGCCGCGAATGGTCGATGCCGGTGACCTCGACCTCGGCCAGCACCATGTCGCCGGGACGCACGGGGGCGAGGAATTTCAGGCTCTGGCCCAGATAGATCGTGCCATGGCCCGGAAGCTGTTCGCCGATCACCGCCGAGATCAGGCTGGCGGTCAGCATGCCATGGGCGATCCGGCCTTCGAAGATCGTCTCCATGGCGTAATCGTCATCCAGATGCACCGGATTGCAGTCGGTCGAGACCTCGGCGAACAGTTCGATGTCGCGGTCGGTCACCTGCTTGCGCAGATGGCGGCACATGCCGATCTCGATATCCTCGATGCAAATCGTTCCGCGTGGCATGTTGTCGAGCATTCCCAGCCCCCGGTGGATCATGTTGCGCTGCAGCATAGCGAAGCCGCGCCCATGCTGCAATGCGGGAGAGTAATTTTTCGTTACGTTTCGTTGTCCGGTCGCAACTTTCTTGCGTCGTCGATTTCGCCTCCGTCCGCCCGAACCGGGCCGCCCACACCGTCAATGCTGGGCCGGAACGCGCGGCAAGGCAAGGGAAATGGAAGGGGTTGCAAAGACTTGCGCCCCGGACGGGGCCGGGGCGCAAGGGCAGGACAGACGTGCCGCTGGGTCAGCGCAGGAAGCCGATGGCGTAGGTCGGACTGGCCATGTGCTGTTTCAGGAAGGCCTCGAGCCGCTCGGGATCCGGCTGGTGCCGGGTCGCGGTTTCGGCCGCGGCGAGCCCGCCAGATATGAAGAGCGAATCGAGATCCTCGCCGATGGCCCCCGCGATGTCGGTGCGGATGCCGTCGCCGATGCAGAGGATGTCGGCATCCGCCACATCGGCGAATTCCGCCAGCCGCTGCCGGGCCAGATCGTAGATCGGCGGTTGGGGCTTGCCGAAATAAAGGCTCTCGCCGCCCATCCTGGTGTAAAGCTCGGCGATGGCGCCCGCACACCATTCGCGGGTCTCGCCCCGGTCGACCACCACATCCGGGTTGGCGCAGAGCAGCTTGAGCCCCTTCTGCTTGGCGTAAAGCAGTTGCGGGCGCAGCTCGTCAGGGTCGGCATGCGAATCGAACGGGCCGGTGCAGACGATGCCCTCTGCCTCTTCCAGCGGGACCCGCTCGATCTCGACGGGATCGCGGACGATGCGGATCGGGTCGAAAAAGGTCAGGTCGAAATCGATGCCGATGAAATAGACCCGCTTGCCGACGATGCCTCGGAACATCGCGGCGCGGGCGCTGTCGCCAGAGGTGGCGATGGTGTCCCAGCTGTCGCGGGCGACGCCGATCTCCTCCAGCTGCCCCTCGACCGCCTTGCGGTGGCGCGGCGCATTGGTGATCAGCACCACCTTGCCGCCCTTGCTGCGATAGCGCTGCAGCGCGGCCACGGCGTCGGGAAAGGGCTCGCGCCCGTTATGCACGCAGCCCCAGAGATCGACGAACAAGGCCTTGTAGCGGGACGAGACCTCGTCGAGGCTCTCGATGATCGGAGTCATGGGCGGGCATCCTTGCAAAAAGGGGCGCCGGATGCGGCGCCCCCGGGGGTCGTGTCGGGGCTTAGAGCTGAAGGTTCGGGATGATCTGCTTCTTGCGGCTGACGATGCCCGGCAGCACCACGGTATCGCCCGAGACCTTGGCGGCAAAGCTCTTCTCGGCCACCGCCTTGACCAGATCGTTCGGCACCAGAAGCGTCGCTTCCTGCTTGAGGATGTCGACCACGAACAGCAGCACCTGATCGGCGCCATCCTCTTCGGCCACGCCGGTCATCGCCTGCATCAGGCTGTCCTTGCGGTCGAGCACGGTCTTGGGCGAGGTGGTTTCCAGCACCGAGACGCGGAATTTCTTGCCGGCGATCTCGTATTCCTTCGAATCCATCCGCAGCAGTTCGGCATCCGAGAAGGCCGAGACATCGGATTTGGCCGCGAACATCTCGGCGGCATAGTCGGGAATCGAAACGCCCAGCTCGGCGGCCAGCTTTTCGGCCACGGCCTTGTCGACCGGCGTGGTGGTGGGCGAACGGAATTCCAGCGTGTCGCTGAGGATGCAGGACAGCATCGCGCCCTTGATGTTGTCGGGCATCTTCGCCGCGTCCTCGCCCATCAGGTCGTACATGATGGTGGCGGTGCAGGCGACCGGGCGCACGGTGATCTCGATGGGGCTGCGCGTCTTCAGCCCGCCCTGCAGCAGGTGGTGGTCGATGATCGCGATCACATTCGCCTCGTTGATCTTCGAGGGCAGCTCGGCGACGTTGTTGGTGTCAACCACGACGACATTCTCGCCCGGGGCGACATCGGCAATGATCTCGGGCTGCTCGAAGCCCCAGCGGGTCAGGACGAACTTGGCTTCGGTATTGGGTTCGCCCAGAAGCCTGGCCTCGGCGGGCTTGCCCTTGATCTCGGAAAGGTACCAGGCCCAGATCAGCGGCGAGCCGGTGGAATCGGTGTCGGGGGCCTTGTGGCCGAGAACCTTGATCGTCATGTGATACGCCCAATTTGCAGGTGCCTGAAGTCGGCGCCCTTATAGAAGGGGCCGTGCCGCTTGTCACCCGGCGCATGCACGCTCTTTGTGCGCCGCGGCATTTCCGGGACCGCCCCGGCGCCCCGCCCGGCCACCCGGCCGGACTGCCCCGCAGAGGCCGATTTTTCGATATCGCGGCGCTTGACAGCCTGTCGCGGCTTTCCTATCTCCGGCTTCGTTAGCACTCACCGGGTGCGAGTGACAAAACCTCGGCACCCAGAACCAAGGAGCGTTCGAACATGGCATTCAAACCTTTGCACGACCGGGTTCTCGTTCGCCGCGTCGAAAGCGATGAGAAGACCAAGGGCGGCCTGATCATCCCCGACAGCGCCAAGGAAAAACCGGCCGAAGGCGAAGTGATCGCCTGTGGCGAAGGCGCCCGCAAGGATTCGGGCGAGCTGATCGAGATGGGCGTCAAGGCTGGCGACCGCATCCTCTTCGGCAAATGGTCGGGCACCGAAGTCACGATCGACGGCGAAGAACTGCTGATCATGAAGGAAAGCGACATCCTCGGCATCATCGCCTGAGTGGATCGCCCCTAGAAACCAACAGATAGTCAGGAGCAAGCGACATGGCTGCCAAGGACGTCAAGTTCGATACCGATGCCCGCAACCGCATGCTGAAAGGCGTGAACATCCTCGCCGATGCGGTCAAAGTCACCCTGGGCCCCAAAGGCCGCAACGTGGTGATCGACAAATCCTTCGGGGCGCCCCGGATCACCAAGGACGGCGTCACCGTCGCCAAGGAAATCGAACTGGAAGACAAGTTCGAGAACATGGGCGCGCAAATGGTGAAGGAAGTCGCCTCGCGCACCAATGACGAGGCCGGCGACGGCACCACCACCGCCACCGTTCTGGCCCAGGCGATCGTGCGCGAAGGCATGAAATCGGTTGCCGCCGGCATGAACCCGATGGACCTGAAGCGCGGCATAGACATGGCCACCGCCAAGGTCGTCGAAGCGATCAAGGCCGCCTCGCGTCCGGTCAACGATTCCGACGAAGTCGCCCAGGTCGGCACCATCTCGGCCAACGGCGAAGCCAATATCGGCCGCTTCATCGCCGACGCGATGCAGAAAGTCGGCAATGACGGCGTCATCACCGTCGAAGAAAACAAGGGCATGGACACCGAAGTCGAAGTCGTCGAAGGCATGCAGTTCGACCGCGGCTACCTCTCGCCCTACTTCGTGACCAACGCCGACAAGATGACCGCGGAACTCGAGGACTGCTTCATCCTGCTGCACGAAAAGAAACTCTCGTCGCTGCAGCCGATGGTGCCCCTGCTCGAGGCCGTGATCCAGTCGCAGAAACCCCTGCTGATCGTGGCCGAAGACGTCGAAGGCGAAGCGCTGGCGACCCTCGTCGTCAACAAGCTGCGCGGCGGCCTGAAAATCGCGGCCGTGAAAGCTCCGGGCTTCGGCGACCGCCGCAAGGCCATGCTGCAGGACATCGCGATCCTGACCGGCGGCCAGGTGATCTCGGAAGACCTGGGCATGAAGCTTGAAAACGTCACGCTCGACATGCTGGGTCAGGCCAAGAAGATCCTGATCAAGAAAGACGACACCACGATCATCGACGGCCATGGCGACAAGGCCGAGATCGAAGCCCGTGTGGCCCAGATCCGTCAGCAGATCGAGGAAACCTCGTCCGACTACGACCGCGAGAAGCTTCAGGAACGTGTCGCGAAACTGGCCGGCGGCGTTGCCGTCATCCGCGTCGGCGGCATGACCGAAATCGAAGTGAAAGAGCGCAAGGACCGCGTCGATGACGCCCTGAACGCGACCCGTGCGGCCGTGCAGGAAGGCATCGTGGTCGGCGGCGGCGTCGCCCTGGTGCAGGCCGCCAAGGCGCTGGACGATCTCGAAGGCACCAACGAGGATCAGCACGCCGGTATCGCCATCGTGCGCAAGGCCCTCGAAGCGCCGCTGCGTCAGATCGCCGAGAACGCCGGTGTCGATGGCGCCGTGGTCGCGGGCAAGATCCGCGAAAGCGACGACAAGCACTTCGGCTTCAACGCCCAGACCGAAGAATATGGCGACATGTTCAAGTTCGGCGTGATCGACCCGGCCAAGGTGACCCGGACCGCTCTGGAAGATGCGGCCTCGATCGCCGGCCTGCTGATCACCACCGAGGCGATGGTTGCTGACAAGCCCGAACCGAAGGGTGCGCCCGCCGGCGGCGGCATGCCCGACATGGGCGGCATGGGCGGCATGATGTAAGCCGACCGGCCCTATCAGGTCACCGGAAAGGGGCTGCCATGTGCGGCCCCTTTCTTCGTTTTGGCCTCCGCCCCGCGACAGTTCTGTGCCGCCTGCGTCAAGATGCGCGGGCGCCCGGGCGCTGTCCGCCGGGCCGGAATTTGCTAGGTTCGCCCCCATGACCATTCGCCCCGCCACCGCGTCCGATTACGGCCCCATCGCCCGGCTTATCGAAGCCGCCTTCGCCCGTCCCGACGAGGCGAGGCTGGTCGAGGCGTTGCGCCTGGGCAAGGCCATGGCCCGGGAATGGGTGCTGGCCAATGACAAGGAAGAGATCCGCGCCTATCTGGCCTTGGTTCACATGGTCGAGCCCAGGGGCTGGTACGCGCTCGCCCCGGTCGCGGTGGCGCCGGGATCGCAGGGCCTGGGCCTTGGCGGACGGCTGATCCATGCCGCGCTCGACGTGGTCGAGGGGCCGGTGGTGGTGCTGGGCGACCCGGACTATTACACGCGCTTCGGCTTTTCCGTGGGCCGGGCCGCGAACCTCGTCTCGCCCTATCCGCTGGACGTGACCGCGCTCTACGAGCCCGCACCGACCGGAAGCCCGCCGTTGGCGCGGCTTGTCTACGCCACCCCCTTCGGTGCCTGACGCGCCCGCCCCATCCGCACCCGTTCCGCCTGCGTCAGATCGCCCGTCGCCCACCGCCCTGTCGGCCGCGCAGCCTGCTCCGGCGACCACGCGGCCCCGGCCATCGTCCTGACCTGACGAGGAATTTTCACCGCCGCCCCCGGCGCCGGTTCCGCTTACATTCATTAACGCCCGAAAGTCCCGGATTCCAAATCCGTTTCCGCTTTATTGCAGGTTGACTCGCAATGCCCGGGAGCGCCTAATTAAGATTAATCAAGATTGCATTGTTTTAACGAGTCGTCCGTCTACCCATCGCCCTGCCTCGGCCCGATGCCCCGGGGGAGCGCGTCTTTTAATGGGCACATTCCTTTAATTTCCGAATTTCAATGACATGGGGGTCTTGCGATGTTCACCAATGGGGGCGATACCGAAACCATCGTTCCGTCCGGCAGCAACCAGAGCTTCGATGCACTGGGGGGCATCGACACCGTCATTCTCGACGCCTCGGCACTCGGCTTCAGCCTGAGCGGCTCCTTCACGGCAGGATGCTGGTCCGCGACCTACAATTCCGTCCATCTCGACATCGACAATGTCGAAAGGATGATGGTGATCGGCGGGTCCGGCGACGACTTTCTTTCCGGCGGAGATGACAACGACACTCTGCTGGGCGGGGCGGGCAACGACTATCTTTGGGGCGGCGATGGCGCCGACCTGATCGACGGCGGGGCTGGCGATGACGAAGTCTGGGCCGGAACCGGTGATGTGGTCACCGGCGGCGCGGGAACCGATACGCTGATCCTCAATCTCGGCACGTCCGGCGCCCAGAGCATCGACCTGACCACCGGCGCCGGAACCGGCGTGACCTGGAGCGGCTTCGAGCGGGTCGATCTGTACCTCTCTGGGATGGATCGCGACGTCCATGCAGGGTTCGCGCTTGGCGAAATGGACGGCCAGGGCATGGTCCATGTCGATTATTCCGGAACCGATATGACCGGCCGCAGCGCCACGTCGATCAACTTCAGCGACGGCGAGATTTCCGTAGCGCTGGATGACGGCAGCGTCGCGGATACCACGATTTACGGCTTTCGCCAGGTCGAAGTCATCGGCTCTTCGGGCAACGATTCCATATTCCTCGGAGATGTCGATGGAGGCGTGGTCGATGGCGGTGCCGGAAACGACAAGATCTGGGGCGGGTACGAGCACTCGGTCCTTTACGGCGGAGATGGAGACGACGAAATCACCGGCTATTCCGACTACGACATCATGCATGGCGGCGCCGGGAATGACAGCATCTACGGTTATCTCTACTCGGCCTCGGAACTCTGGGGCGACGACGGCGACGACTATCTCGACTCGGGCGATAGCGACGGCGAGCTTCACGGCGGGGCGGGGAACGATACGCTGATCGGGGGCGAAGGCAGCCCGCTGCTCGATGGCGGCGACGGCGATGACTATATCCTGACCATGCTGGGGCAAGATGACATAGACGGTGGCGCCGGATACGACCGCCTCACCATATACGCCCCCTATTACAGCTATGGCGACTATCTCAGCATTGGGCAAAGCGGCAGGATCAGAGGCATCGAATTCGCCAAAATTACGCTGGCCGACGGCGACGATACCATCCGGATCGGCATCGCCTCGGCCCAGATCGCCAGGACCGGAGGCACCGATCACCTGATCCTCGACTACTCCGAGGCCGACGAAACGGGCCGCACCGCGACTGCGGCCTCGTTCGACCTCGCGGCCGATCTCAGCACGGCCACGCTGAGCGACGGGTCCTCGATCTCCTGCGACCTCAAACAGGATCTCTTCACCGTCATCGGCACCGGCGGCAGCGATCTGATCGATGCCAGCATCGCCGCCCTCGGCTGCACCCTGTCGGGGAACGCCGGAGCCGATACGATCTTCGGCGGCGACGGCAATGACGATATCTCTGGCGGCGGCGCGAATGACACCCTCTCGGGCGGCGCGGGCAACGACCTCATCGACGGCGGCTCGGGCAACGACCTGATCGACGGCGGCAGCGGCAACGACACGCTGACCGGCGGCGCCTGGGACGATGTGCTGAACGGCGAGGCGGGCGACGACACCTTCCTCTATGCCGCCGGGTCGAACGGCTATGACATGATCGACGGCGGCAGCGGGACGGCAGACCGCATCCTTGCCCTGGCGGACAATGTCACCATTGGGCTTGCCGGGCTGACCGGCGTCGAGATCGTCGATGCCGACGGCCATACAGGCGTTCGGCTGCTGGGCTCGGCCGCCGGCAACCTCATCGACCTTTCGGCCAGCACCCTGATCGGCATCGGCATCATCGACGGCGGGTCGGGCAGCGACACCATCCTGGGAACGGCCGGGGCCGATACCATCATCGGCGGCAAGGGCAACGACATTCTCGAGGGGCGCGCGGGCGACGACATCTTCCAGGTGGCGGACGGCGCGGGAACCGACATCTACCGGGGCGGCAGCGGACAGGACACGATCCTGGCGATCGCGAATTCGGTGGCGATGACGGTCACCGGCTCGACGCTGACCGACATCGAGACGATCTCGTCCGGGGGCCATGTCGGCTTCACGCTGGTCGGGCTGAACGGCGCCGATGTCATGGACTTCTCCGCCATCGCCCTGAGCGGCGTGACCCGTATCGACGGCAAGAGCGGCAATGACACCATCACCGGCTCGGCCGGGGCCGATCTGATCGAGGGCGGCGCGGGCGCCGACCTGCTGACCGGGATGGCCGGAGCGGACGTGTTCGATTTCAACAATGCAAGCCACAGCCGGGGCGCGTCGGTCGACGTGATCTCCGACTTCCAGAGCGGCGAGGACCTGATCGACCTCTCGGGCATAGACGCCAATAGCGGTCTGGCGGGAGACCAGGACTTCGTCTTCGTCGGGGCGGCGGCCTTCAGCGGCACGGCGGGCGAGTTGCGGGTCGACACAACCTCGCTGCCCGGAACGACGGTGATCCTCGGGGATATCAGCGGCAACGGACGGGTCGATCTGGAAATCCGTCTCGACGGGCTGCACCTGCTGACAGAGGCCGACTTCCTGCTATAGCGGGGGCCGTGGCCGGGGGGGCAAAAGCCCTCCCGGCCACGGGACCGCGACGGCCGCCTGTCCGGCGGACAGAGAATCTGCGCCCCGCCGCGCGGTCCGGACGGGCCGGGATCGGCCCCTACCGCAGGTTGTCTTAGAGCGGTTGCACATCTCGCCTGCTCTGTGGCGCGACAATGGGCAAAAGGTGAACGGCCGCCACACCGATCCCGAAAATTGCTGCAATTGCACAATGGCTCTGCCCATCGGCGGGCATTAAGGAATGTGACCGCCTTAACCCTGCGTCGTCAATGACTTGCATCCAGCAAGTAACAAATGCGGCCACTTTTTACCACATTTTGACCGACTCCCGCAGCCCCCACCCGAGGGCCGTTAAGGATTTGGTAAGCTGCATTGCGGCAACACGGCCTTGGTCTAAACACGCGCACAAACGTCAAGGAGGGACCTATGGCCACAATTCCAGGTGGTGCGTTCAATGACTTTGTCTACGGAACGTCCGCCGCGGATCTGATCGCCGCGGGGGCAGGAGACGATACGGCCCTTTCCGGGGACGGAAACGACACCGTATTCGGTGAGGAAGGCAACGATTTCCTGAACGGGGGCGCCGGTGACGACGTACTCGACGGGGGGTCGGGCAACGACCTGCTGATGGGGGGCTCGGGCAATGACCAGCTCTCGGGCGGCAGTGGCGAAGACATGCTGATGGGCGGTTCGGGCGACGATGTCGTCTCGGGCGGGTCGGGGTCGGACATCCTTCACGGGAATGACGGCAACGACATGCTGTTCGGCGATTCCGGCGACGACCAGCTTTACGGCGGCACCGGCGACGACATGCTCTATGGCGGCGAAGGGGCCGACGCGCTGCACGGCGATGCCGGCAACGACAAGCTCTACGGCGGCGAGGGCGACGACCTGCTCGAAGGCGGGACCGGCAATGACTCGCTCTATGGCGACGAAGGCTCGGACTACCTCTACGGCGAGGCTGGCGATGACAAGCTTTACGGCGGCGAGGGCGATGACGTCCTCGACGGCGGGGCGGGCGACGACCAGCTCTTCGGCGGCACCGGCGGCGACCAGCTTTACGGCGGCGCTGGCAACGACCTGCTCGATGGCGGCGCCGGTGGCGATCTGCTGCAGGGCGGCGACGGGGACGATACGATCCTCGGCGGCGACGGAGACGACATCCTGAACGGCGAAGCCGGGAACGACGTGCTCAGCGGCGGCCTGGGCGACGACGTGCTGATCGGCGGAGCGGGCGACGACCTGTTCGTCTTCTCCGGCGGCGGCGACGTGGTGATGGACTTCACCGAGGGCGACCTGGTGCAGTTCTCGGCCTCGTTGCCGGGCGGCGTCACCCTGACCGACGCGTCAAGCGTGGCCGATTACGCCATGGATATCGGCGGCGCCAACACCCTGATCGACTTCGGCCAGGGCGACAGCGTGATGCTCTACGGCGTCTCCTACGACGACGTGGCGGCAGATCCGTCGAAGTTCTTTACCGTCGTCTGAACGGACTGAGGCGGGCCGGCCCTTGGGGCCGGTCCGCACCCCTTCCCCTTCCACGACCCGCCCCCCTGCCCCCTCACGTCCGGACCCAGCGCCCCAGCCATGAGTGCCATCGCCCCCTTTCCCAAGTTTGCCGAGCCCGCCCCCCGCCCCGGCCTGCCCGCCCGCCGTCACCGGCTGCAGGTGGTTCCGTTGTCGGATTCGGTCGCGGCCGCGTTCTTCGACAGTCCCGCAGACGCGCCCGACGACGCCCGCCAGGGCCAGGGTCCGATTTCGGCGCGCAGCGGCGACGACGTGCTGTGCCTGCCGCAGATCGCCAGCCAGTTGGCCCGTGCCGGTGGCGGGCAGCGCCATGTCACGCTTCTGGGCCTGCCCGCGCGGCGGCTTTGCCGCGACGGCCTGCGGGTGCTGCGCGACGGCGAGACGCTGGCCGAGATCGACCCGATGGCGCTGCAATCGCCGCTGGTCGATCCGCTGGCGCTGATGGCCGGGCTCTCGCCCGATGGCGGCCGGCGGCTGCTGCGGCTTTTGCTGACCACCGGGCTGTCGCTGTTCGGCAAGGGTTCGGTCGACGGCTTCCGCGACGTGATCGCCCAGCTGCTCGAAAGCCTGACGCCCGCCAGCCTGCCCTTGCGCGCCTGGTGCCCTGTGGGGCAAAGCGCGGCCGTTGCCAGCTATCTGCTGCCGCGCGGCCTGACCGCGGACGGCTTCACCGATCTGGTGGTGGTCAGCCGCCAGCGGGTGCGCCGCCTGTCAGGCTTCGAGATCGATGTCGAGACCTCGGGCAAGGGGCGGCTGCTGCATGTCTTCCTGCCCCAGGGCCTGCCCGCCGACAGCACGCTGGTCGCGCTGTCGGACGCGCCGCTCCGGCTGGCCGGGCCCGCCCGGCGCCAGCCCGGCCGCCCTCTCGGCCCCTGGCTCGCCCGGCGCGCGCCGCGGCTGCGCCAGCGGATGCGCGACCGGCTGGCGCGGCTGTCCGAACGCGATGCCAGCGCCGCCGCGCTGCTGGCCGAAATCGCCTGCCCCGAGGCCGACCGCCCCACCGCCCGCGCCGAGCGGCTGATGGCGACGCCACATGGGCTGTTCTACATCATGGCGGTGTCCGATCCCCGGCGGCTTCTGACCGGGATCGCGCTTGCCAGCGGCGACGCCACCGCCGAGTTGCCGCTGGGCCGTCCGCTGCACCATCCCCGGCTGGGGCGGCTGCAGGTGGGCTTCCTGCCCGGCATCGCCGGGTTCGAGCCGGGCGAAGAGGCCGCGCTGTCGCTGCTTTATCGCTCGGGCCACCGCGCCCGCGCCGGGGCCGCGCGCATCGACGCGCTGCCCGCGGCGCTGCCCCCGGTTCTCGAGGCGCTGCCCGCCGCCGATCTGGCGCCGGTCTTGTCCTCGGTCCTTGGCGACGCGCTGCCCGCCCGGCCCCGGATCGCGGCCGAGCTGCTGCCGGTCGCCCGGCCCGAACGCCCCCTGCGCAGCGCGCTGATCGTCGCGCTCGACGGCTCGCTAGACTATCCCCATGCGCTGGCCGCGACCCTTGGCGATGCCCGCGAGACCGGCCTGATCCTGCATCACCGCGACCCCGATGCGGTGCCCGCGCTGCGCCGGATCGCGGCCGATCTGCATGCCGTCCACGGGATCGGGGTCGAGATCGCCGATCTGCCGCGCCGCGACCTGCTGCCGGCCGAGCGGGTCCGCGCGATCCTGGCGGCCGTGACGGCGCCGGTGTCGATCCTGCTGGCACAGGACACGCTGCCCGAAGGTGCCGACTGGCTGACCGACTGGGTCGCCGATCTCGACCGGCCCGGCCCGGCCCTTGGCGGCGCGATCCTGATGAACCACGATGGCACGCTGCGCGACGGGCTGACCGCCGGGACCGACCCGGCGCGGCTGCTGCCCGAGGCCTGTATCGGCCTGAACGCCGCCGCCCGCGCCCGGCTGCTGGCCAGCCCGCTGCGCGTGCCCGGCATCGGCGCCGACATGGCGTTTCTGGCGGCAGCGCTGCGGCAGGACGAAACCGCGCGGATCGCACTGCATCCCGGGCTTTGCGCCACCGCCCATGCCACCCCCGCGCCGCGTCCCGAGGCGGTGCGCCTGGCCGAAGACCTGATCCTGTCCGCCGAGGTGCAGCCGTGAAGATCCTCGTCATCTGCCACGACCACCCCGCTTTCACCGATGGCGGCACCGAACATGCCGCGCATGACCTGTGCCGCACGCTCGACGCCCGGCCGGGCATCTCGGCGCGGTTCCTTGCCGCCTCGACCTCGCTCACCCATCCCGAGGTCCGGCCCGGCAGCCTGCACGGCATCGGCCGCGATCTTCTGCTGCGGACCGGGGCCTATGACGCCTTCTCTATGCGGCGGATGGACGGCACCGACTGGGCCGGCGCCGTCGCCCGGGTGCTGGAGGCGGTCGAACCCGACATCGTGCATCTGCACGGACTCGACCGGATCGGCGCCGAGATCGTGCCGCTGATCCGGCGGCTGCGTCCCGCCGCGCGGCTGGTGCTGACCCTGCACGACTTTCAGGCGATCTGCCCGGCCGACGGGTTGATGCTGCGCCGCGATGGCGGGCTCTGCACCCGGCCCGCGGCCGATGCCTGCCGCCGGTGCCTGCCGCAGATCGCGGTCGGGGCGCATGCCCTGCGCAAGGCGCGGCTGCTGGCGATCCTCGATCAGATCGACGCGATCCTGGCGCCCAGCCGCGACCTGCGCGACCGCTTCGTCGCCTGGGGCCTGCCCGCCGAGCGGATCTCGGTGCTGCCCAATGCGGTCGCCCCGCTGGCACCGCCCGCCGCCGCCGCCCGGCCGCGCCCCAACCGCTTTGCCTATTTCGGCAATCTCGCGCCCCACAAGGGCGTCGGTGTCCTGCTGAAGACCGCCGCCGATCTGGCAGGCCGGGGTGCCGATCTGCGGCTGGCGCTGCACGGGCGGCTGAACCACCCCGCCCCCGAGGCCGAGGCCGCACTCGCCGAAGGACTGGCCGCCGCAGCCCCACTGGCCCGGCATCTGGGCCCCTATGACCGCGATCAGGTGCACGGGCTGATGGCCGAGGCCGACTGGGTCGTGATCCCGTCGCTTTGGTACGAGAACGCGCCGCTCGTCGCGCTCGAGGCCCAGCGCGCCGGGCGTCCGGTGATCTGCACCGCGCTGGGCGGGCTGAAAGAGCTGGTGCGCGACGGCATCGACGGGCTGCATGTGCCGCGCGCCGATCCGGTGGCGCTCGCTGACCGGATGGAGGCCGCGGCCGCAGATCCCGAGCTTTGGGCGCGGCTCTCGGCCAACCTGCGCCCGCCGCCGACGCTGGAGGACAGCGCCCGCTGGCATCTCGACCACTATTCCCGGCTGACCGAGGTTCTGCCCGCATGACCGCCCTGAAAGACATCTCTGCCGCCCCGCTCGCGCTCCTGCAGCCCCGGCCAATCGTGCTGCCGGGCGGCGCGCTCGCGATCCACTGTTTCTCGGACCTCGACGCCCCCGCCCCTGCGGACGCGCGGCCCGAGGGTGATGCGGCCCCCGCCTGGACCGCGCGGTTCTGGGAATCGGCCGGGCGCTGGCACGGGCTGGCCATCCTCGGCGCCGCGACCCTTGGCCCCTTCGCGCTGACCGATGCCTCGGGCGCCCCGGTCGCGGAGGTCGGCACCCCCGCCTCGGTCGCGACCGAGGCCGCGGCACTGGCCGCGCATCTGCGCGAGACCGGCGCGCCGGTCGCCGAGCTGGTGCAGTTTCTCGACGAGGCCTTCGAGGCCTCGGGCAGCGAGGCCGCGCAGCGGTTCCAGACCGATCTTCTGCGCGAAACCTCGCAGGCCGACGGCTTTGTCGAACTGGTGGTGCGCCCCGAATGCGGCGGGCTCTTCCTGCAGGGCTGGGCCCATAGCAGCCTGACAGGATCGCTCAGCCTTCTGGGTCCGGCCGCGGGCGTCGAAGCGGTCGCGGCCGTCTTCCGGCGCGACGACATCCTCGCCCCGGCCGCGGGCTTCTGCATCTTCGTCAAGGACTGGGCCGGGCGGCTCGACGGCTGCAAGGTGCTGTTCGTCGAACATGAGGGCGGGCTTCTCAGGCTCGATCTGGTGCCCGACGCACCCGCGCCGATTGCAAGTGCCGACGCCACCGAACATGTCCGTGCGATGCTGCCCCGGCTGGCGGCCTCGGGCGCCTCGGTCGAACCCTTCAAGCGGATCGTCCGGCCGCGCTTCGACGGGCGGAACACGCTGGCCGACCATCCCGGCCCGACCACCGCCGCCATCGACCGCATCCTGCGCACGCCCGCGGGCGGGATCTTCGTCACCGGCTGGCTGCTCGATCCGCTGGACCGGGTCGAGCGGGTGATCCTGAAGACCTCGGCCAATCTGTACGCGCCGCTGCATGACCGCTGGCACCGCACCGATCGGCCCGACCTGAACGACGCCTTCGCGCCCGATCCGCGCTTTCAGGGCCTGATCGACCCGCGCGAACGGCTGCACGGCTTCGTCTGCGCGGTTTCGGCCCCGGCCGAAAAGCTGGACGGCACCCAGGCCTATGTTGAACTCGTCATGAAGGATGACGGCTGCCTCTTCCTGCCGGTCGAGCTGACCCCCTGCGACGGCCCCGGCGCCGCCCATCCGGTCCTGAGCGCGCTGCAACCGCACGACCCGGCGCTGGGCAGCCTGATCTCGGACCATGCCGCGCCCTTCCTCGCCAGCCTGCCCCGGCGCGGCGCACCGAACCGTCTGACCGTGCAGCCGCTGGCAGGCGGCCCGGCCGGGCGCACCACCGCCGCCGTCATGCCGGTCACCGATCTGGCGCATCTGCATCCGGTCATGGCCTGTCTCGCGGGCCAGCCCGAGGCGGCCGAGCTTGACCTGATCCTGGTCGCCGGACGCGAAGGCGCGGCCCGGCTGGCCGAGGAACTCGACCATCAGTTCCGCTTTTTCGGGCTGACCGGGGCGCTGGTGCTGGTGCCCGAACACGAGACGCTGGCGGGCCGGCTCGACGCCGGAGCCGCGGCCTCGGACGCACCCGAGATCCTGGTCTGGCAGACCTCGGTCCTGCCCAAATCGCCCGGCTGGCTCGACCGGCTGCGCGGAGGCGCGGCAGGGCTTCCGGGCGCGGCCGTCGTCTCGCCGATGCTCTGCTACGAGGACGGGTCGGTCTATTTCGGCGGCAGCGAGGCTGCGACGCCGCCCCGGGGCGCGGTCTGCGCGCTGGTCGGGTTCGAGCGGCACCGCATCGCCGATGGCGCGCCGCGCCCGGCCGCCGCGATCCCGGCCGAGATCGCGCTGATCGCAAGGGCCGCTCTCGATCAGGCGGGCGGGTTCCGCGGCGGGCTTTGGGGCGACCGCTTCATCGGTCAGGACCTGACGCTGCGGCTGGCGCGCTCGGGCGCGCGGCCCTGGTGCGACCCCTCGGCCGAATTCTGGATGCTGGACGCCGCCCCGCCCCAGGGCGACCCGGCCCGGCGCGAGCTGGTCGACCGGGTCGATGCCGCGCTGATCGCATTGCAGCGCCGCCGCGCGGGCGGCCCGCATCTGGCACCCGTCGGGCAGAAGGCCGACAGCAAGGGAGACCGCACATGAAGGCCCTCATCATCTCGCATGCGCATCCCGATTTCTCGATCGGCGGCGCGCAGGTGGCCTCCTACAACCTGCATCGCGGGCTGCGCCAGCAACCCGGCTGGACCTCGCATTACCTGGCGGGCATCGGCGCCCCGGTGATGCCGCATCGCGACACGCCGCTGATGGCGATGGACCGCGCCCCCGATGAATCGCTGTTCTGGTCGAACGATTTCGACTGGTTCCATCTGGGGTCCAAGGACGTGGGCGGGCTTATGGCCCATTTCGAGCGCTTCCTCGCCGAGCTGAAGCCCGACGTCGTCAACATGCACCATGTGATGGGCTTCGGGGTGCAGGCGATCCGGTCGATCCGCCGGGCGCTGGGCGACGTGCCCATCGTCTACACGCTGCACGAATACCTGCCGATCTGCGCCCATCACGGCCAGATGATCAAGCCCAAGACCCATGCGCTGTGCCTGAAGGCGACGCCCTCCGATTGCGGCATGTGCTTCCCCGAGATCGGGGCCGCGAACCTGCTGCGCCGCGAGGCTTTCATCAAGAGCTTCTTCGCCGAGGTCGACGCTTTCGTCAGCCCCTCGCATTTCCTGCTGTCGCGCTTTGCCGACTGGGGCCTGCCGCAGGACAAGCTGGTGATGATCGAAAACGGGCTCGATGCCGGAACGCCTGCCCCGCTGCGCCCGCTGGCGCCGGGCGGGCGGCGCAACCGGTTCGCCTATTTCGGCCAGCTCAACCCGTTCAAGGGCATCAAGGTGCTGATCGACGCGGTCACCCGCATCCCCGAACCCGTCTGGGGCGACAGCATCCTCAACGTCTATGGCGGCAATCTCGAACACCAGCCCGAGGACTTCCAGGCCTCGGTCAAGGATCTGTTCCGTCAGGCCGGGCGCCGGGTGCGGTTCCGCGGGTCCTACAAGAGCCACGAGATGCCCGACCTGATGCGCGACGCGGACTGGATGATCATTCCCTCGACCTGGTGGGAAAACGCCCCCGTGGTGATCCAGGAATCCTTCTTCCACGGCCGCCCGATCATCGCCTCGGATATCGGCGGCATGGCCGAAAAGGTCCGCCACGGCGTCGACGGGCTGCATTTCAAGGTCTCGAATGCCGACAGCCTGGCCGAGACGATGACCCAGGCGATCGTGCAGCCCCGGCTTTGGGACCGGCTGCATGCGGGCATCCGTCCGCCGACCACGGCCGACGAGGACATCGCCCATGCCGGGCGGCTGGTCT